>DASWRR010000120.1:0-8232 GCA_036403055.1 Ilumatobacteraceae bacterium
TGGTGTCGTCGCGCAGCTTCTCGAGGGCAGAGATCAGCCCCGGCGGATAACGAGTCATCTGGCACGCGCTGACATCCGCGAGGGTCTCGCGACGTCGGCTGACGGCGGCCTGCATCAACTTGCCGATCAGTGGGGCGAAGATCAACAGCACGAGCCCGAGCAAGGCCAGCGGGTTGCCGCCGTCGCGGTCGCCGCCGCGCCGGACACGGCCACCGTTCCACCACATCATTCGCATTCCGATGTTCGCCAGGAGGGCAACCGAACCGACGAGCGTGACGGCAAGCGTCGATACGAGGATGTCGTAGTTGCGGACGTGGGACAGTTCGTGAGCGATCACCCCTTCGAGCTCCACTCGATTCATCTTCTCGAGGAGACCGGTCGTCACCGCGATCGCCGCATGCTTCGGGTTGCGACCCGTGGCGAAGGCGTTGGGCGCAGGATCGTCGACGATGTACACCCGCGGCTTCGGCAGCCCGGCGGCGATGCACAAGCCCTCGATCAGGTTGTGCAGACGCTGGTACTGCTGCGGGTCAGCCGGCTTGGCGCGACTGACTGCGAGCGCGATCGAATCCGCCTTCCAGTACGACACGAACGCCATGGCACCGGAGAACACGAGCGCGACGATCGCGCCCGTCGGGCCGGCGCCGAAGAGCACACCGAACGCCTCGCCGACCAATGAGACGAGGACCACGAATCCCAGGATCAGCAGCGCGCTTCGTCGCTTGTTTGCCTTGATCAGTTCGAACATGTGAGCCTCACGCTAGGTACGAAGTGCGACGCCGGAGAGGCGTGCACGCGCTTCAGAACTGGACCTTGGGCACCTGGCGGGCTGCTTCGTCTGTCTCGAAGTATTCGCGACGCTGGAACTTCAGCGCCTTGGCGAAGAACATCGTCGGGAAGGCCTGCAACTTGTTGTTGTAGCCGAGAACGGAGTCGTTGTAGAACTGCCGCGAGTAGGCGACACGCCCCTCGGTCGCGGTGAGCTCCTCCTGCAGCGCAAGGAAGTTCTGGTTCGCCTTGAGGTCGGGGTAGGCCTCGCTGAGTGCGAACAACTGACGCAACGCACCGGACACCTGATTGTCGGCCGCTGCTTGGCCTGCCGGCGTTGCAGGGGCCGCAATCGCGGCGTTGCGCGCCTTGACAACGGCGTCGAGGGTCTCCTTCTCGTGCGCCGCATATCCCTTCACCGCCTCGACGAGGTTGGGGATGAGATCGATGCGCCGCTTGAGCTGCACGTCGACCTGCGACCACGCGTTTTCGATCTGGTTGCGACGACGGATGAGTCCGTTGTAGGCAACGATCAAGTAGATGACGATGACGGCGATGATCGCCACGAGGATCCAAATCATGAGATCTCCAAAAGAGGGCTGATGCGCCGCGAAGGGCGCTAATCAGCCATCATACGGCGTCGCCAGCCGCGCAAGAAGGACTCCCGCGTCGGAGTTCCCTCCCGTTTGGGGCGATTCGTCGCCAAACGCACGTAGTGCTCCGCGTATCGTTTGGCCAGCGCTGTCATCGAGAAATCGTTCGCCCGAACCGCTCCGGCGCGTTGCAGCTTCTCGCTCAACCCGGGCTCGTACAGCACCCGCTTCAACGCCACCGCGAGGGCACCGACGTCGCCGGGTTCGACCAGGATCGCGTCCACCTCGTCGGTTGCGACGTTGCGGTAACCGTCGAGCCCGCTGGCCACGATCGCCGTCTCGGCGGCCATCGCCTCGATCAGCACGACACCGAAGGATTCGCCGTGTAGCGACGGCGCACAGAACACGTGCGCCCCCCTCAACCTGGCCATCTTGTCCGCGTCAGTCAGCCTGCCGAGCCACTCGATGCGCGAGTCGTTGGCGTACTCCGCTTGCAGACGGGCCGTGTCGGGCCCCGTGCTGCCGACCCACACGCGGACATCGCTGCCGAACTGCTGCACCGCGGACAGCAGGACGTCGAGGCCTTTGCGCTCTTCGTGACGGCCGCAGAAGAAGATCGTCGGACCGCTGGTCGGGTGGGCCGGCGCCTCGCGATACGCCTCGAGCTCGACACCGTTGTACAAGATCTCGTAATCGCCACCGAGGTACCGCTGGACGAGCTCGGCTGCGTCCTTGGACACCGCGACCGCGTGGGCGATGTTGTTGGCGGACGACTTGATCGGCATCCGCAAGTACTTGTAGCTCGCGCTGTCGCCGGCCGCGTGAAACGTCGCGACGACGGGCGCCGGGTGCAACAGCATCGCGGTCTGCGTCGGTCCAGGGATGAACGGCTCGTGGAGGTGCAGAACGTCGAACTGCTCGTCGCCGAGCGCTCGCATGGTGCGCAGTGAGCACGACGCGTCCGGGGCCAGTGGAGCGACGGATCCGTTGGCCGACGTCGGCAGGCTGTTGCCCAGCGATGTCACGAACGTGGCCGGCGGCGGTCCATCGCACGGCGCGAGAACGCGGACCTCGAAACCCATCTTGCGCAGCTCGCGCGACAGTCCCATCGCTTGCGCTTGGACACCGCCTGGCACCGACAAGCTGTAGGGGCAGACCATCGCGACGCGCAACAGGCGGCGCGGGCGCTGACCCTCGACTTCGCCATCGATCGGTTTGGCCAGTCGCGGTTCGGCCACGCTGCGAACGCTACCCGGCTGTACCGTCGCTAGATGACTGCTCCGCCGTCCATGCCAGCGCTGTCGGTGATCGGCACACCCACCAAACGAACTGCGATCCTCGAGCTCGCGACGGAAGCCGAGCGACGTGGGTTCGCCGGGCTCGCAAGTCCTGGCATTCACGGCAACCTCGCCCTGTGCGGCTCGCTCGCGCACGTCACCAACACGATCCCGTTCTGGACGAGCATCCAGCCGATCTATCACTGCCATCCCGTGGAGGTCGCGATCACGGCCGGTCATCTGTACGAGGTCAGTGACGGACGGTTTCGGTTGGGTCTCGGTGTCAGTCATGCGCCGTCGATGAATCGACTGGGCATCGACACCGGCAAGCCGTTGCACGACATGCGGGAGTACGTCGGCGCGATCCGCGGCGCAACCCGTCCGTCGGGAACGTTGCCGGCGATCTACCTCGCGACGTTGCGCGACAAGATGCTCGACCTCGCGCTCGAGATCGCCGATGGTGCCATCTGGGCGAACGCATCGCTTCGCTACATGTCGACGCAGGTTGCCAGGGTCCACGACGCGAACCGCGATGGTTTCTTCCTTGCCAACATGGTCCCGACGGTGATCGACGACGACCTCGGCGCGGCTCGCGCGGTGCACCGTCGCACGTTGGCCGGGTACCTCACCCTGCCGAACTATCGCAACTACTGGAAGCAGGCCGGCTACGACGACGAGATGTCCGCGGTCGAGGATGCGCTCGCGGCCGGTGATCGCGACCGACTACCGGACTTGATGACCGATGCATGGATCGACGACTGCACGATCAGTGGATCCGCGGACCGTGTTCGCAATCGTTTGGAGGCGTGGATGGCGCTCGGTGTGACGCCGATCGCCGTGATGTCGTCGACGAGCGGTGGTCAGGCGAAAGCAATCGGCGAGCTGTTCGCTGCTTACGCGCGATGACGGCACTCGTAGGCTGCCAGCCGGCGACGCGGTCGGCTTCTGCGAAAGGAACGCGATGCGAGTGACAGTCGATGACGACAGATGCCACGGTCATCAGATGTGCGCCATCGCCTCACCGCTGGTCTTCGGAAGTGACGACTACGGGAACGCTGTCGTGCTCCTCGACCCCGTTCCACCGGAGCTCGAAGCGACGGTACGCCGCGCAGAAGCGAACTGTCCGGAGCGGGCCATCACGCTCCACGACGTGATGACGCCCGGCCAGGAGGCCGCAACAACATGAACCCCTACACGCCGACGTCCGACTGGCTCGCGGACTACGACATCTTCGATCCGCAATTCGTGCGCGATCCGTACCCCGCGATGCACGAGATCCGCGAGTCGGAATGCCCGATCGCGCACACCGACCGATGGGGCGGATCGTGGATGCCGACGCGGTACGACGACATCGTCGCTGCCGCGCAGGAGCACGACATCTTCACGTCGCGCAACATCATCGTCGTTCCACCGCCGACGGGCGCAGGGGAAGGTCCGTACGCGGGTGTCGCCGCGCCGCCGATCACGTCCGACCCACCGGAGCACCACTGGCATCGACGCACGATCCTTCCTGCCTTCGCACCGCAAGCAGTCGCCAAGTACGAGCGGGGCACGACGGAGCTGTGCAACCAGTTGATCGACGGGTTCCTCGAGTCGGGCCACGCCGACGCGGCGACCGACTACGCGCAGCAGATTCCAGTCCGAGTGATCGCGACGATGCTGGGCGTGCCGCTGGAGATGGCCGACGAGTTCACTTCGTGGGTGCGCGGCGTCCTCGAGATCGGCTTGATGGATCCGGTCGTGCGGATGCAGAACCGGATGAAGATCCTCGGCTTCTTCCGCGCGCAGCTCGACGATCGCAAGGCCAATCCACGTGAGGACGATCTGATCACCGATCTGCTCAACACGCGAGTCGACGGCGAGCTCGTCTCCGAGGACTACGTGATGGGTGTCTGCAACCTGATGTTGGTCGCCGGGATCGACACCACGTGGTCGGCGATCGGATCTTCGCTCTGGCATCTTGCGCTGCACCCCGAGCACCGCCGTCAGCTTCGCGATCAGCCGGCGATCTGGCCGATGGCGATCGAGGAGCTGTTGCGCGCCTACTCGCCTGTGACGATGGCCCGCATCGTCGACCACGACACAGAGTTTCAAGGGTGCCCGATGCGCGCCGGCGACCGCGTGCTGATGTCGTTCCCAGCGGCCAACCGCGATCCACGACAGTTCGAGGCACCCGACGAGGTCGTTCTCGATCGCGAGCACAACCGCCACGTCGCGTTCGGCGCCGGGATCCACCGGTGCGCTGGATCGAACCTCGCTCGGCTCGAGCTACGCGTCGCACTGCAGACCTGGATGGAGCGCATCCCCGACTTCGAACTGATCGATCCCGACAACGTGACGTGGGCAGGCGGTCAGGTGCGCGGCCCACGGCGTTGCATGGTGCGCTTCGCCTGACCGTCAGCTGATCCGCGCACGTCGTGTCACCAGTCCGGGTGATCTCTCGGATAGGTCTCGCTCGGCAACGACAGCGCGTTGCACAATGGGTCCGGCAGACTGCGCGCGCTTTGGCGCCGAGGTTGCTGGCAGAAAAGGGACGGCTGCCTGAGCGGCCGCTGGTCAATCGGGCTTGGCTCAGCCAGCGGCCGCTCTCCATTGCGCGGCGAGCCGCACCGCTGACGACTGTTTTGATCGTCACCACATCGGGTAAGTGTTGTCCGATAGCCAGAGCGCGCGCCGCTCACAAGAGTCCGCCGCTCAGAGCCGCTCCCGCTCAGTTCGGATTCCGAACCTGGTTGTCGACGCGATCGCTGGTCGGATTCACCGGGAGTCCGACCAGCGGCGCAACGCATCGCGACGTACTCCGCTACGCGTCGTAACCGGGATCGCTCGGCCAGTTCGGCTGAAAGAGATGCCACTGCTCCGGCGCCCGACGGATCAAGAACTCGAGCTCACGGGCGAGTGCTTGGGTCACTCTGGCGACGTCGTCGCGAAGCCCTCCGCGACGCACCGTCGGCACTGCAGGGCGAACGACAGCGTGATGACCGTTGTAGCGCGGTGTGAAGTAACAACCGACGGGGAGCAGGGGTGCGCCGGTTCGTATCGACAACGTGGCGGGGCCGGCGGGAAGCGTCGTGTGCTCGCCGAAGAACTCGACATCGACGCCGGATCGGTCGAGATCGCGATCGCACAACAAGCACACCGTCTCGTTCGCGCGCAACGCCTTGAGCACCGCCGGTCCCGCTTTCGGTCCTGTCGGCACGACGGTCATCCCGAGCTCCTTGCGCAGATCGGCGAACCACTCGAACAGCTGCGGCGGATCGAGCGCCTCGACGACGACCGTCATCTTGAAGCCCTGGTCGGTCATCCAACGACCGGCCCATTCCCATCCGCCGAGATGTGGGAGCGCGAGGATGACGCCGTTCCCCTGGTCCAAACCGTCCAGGACCTGCTGCCATCCCTCGATCGTGAATGGGCGCGCCACCGCCGCCGTCGACATCGTCGGCAAGCGGAAGCTCTCCATGTAGTACCGCGCGTAGTAGTCGAACGACTGTTGCGCCGCGACTCGCAGCGACGCGCCGCGCAGCGCAGGATTGACGCGCTGCAGGTGGCGTTCGACCATCTTGCGCTTCGCCGGGCTCGCGAAGCTCGCGCCGAATCCGATCGACGCCGCGGCGCCTGCGGCCATCGGCCCTGGCATCATGCGCGCCGCGAGCGAGCCGAGCCTGTAGGTGTTGACGGTCGCGGCGTCGCTCACGCGTTTGCGGACGTCGGCGGGCTCGCTGTCGGCCACGATTCAGATCACAACCGGACGCGGTTCAGGTGCGTCGGCCCGGGCGTGAGATCCGCGTGCGACGACGTTCCGTGCGAACCACCCGACGTGTCTGTCGCCGGCTCCGGCGCATCTCGATGCGTGCCGCGGTGACGGGTGCGACGGCGGCCTGCCGCCACACCTTGACGAAGCGCTGGCCGGCTGTGACCGCGGTCAGCGCCAGCATCACCCAGAGCATCGGAATAAGGAGAACAGGGAAGAGCAACCCGATGCACAGCGCGATGATGCGCTCGGCGCGCTCCATCAGCCCGCCCTTCGCGTCGAGTCCCAACGATTCGGCCTTGGCCCTCTGATACGAGATCACCGAGCTGAGCGCCATCACGGCGAACGGCAAGATCGACATGTGCGGCGAGTCGTGTGATGCGAGGTACCACGCCACGCCGCCGAAGATCGTCGCGTCGGTGACTCGGTCGACCACGGAATCGAAGTACGCGCCGCGTTGGCTCGACGAGTTCGATGCCTTCGCCAACGCGCCGTCGAAGAGGTCGGGCAGCGCGGCACAGATCACGAGGAGAAGACCCAACCGGAGCTCGCCGAACCCGATCGCGATCGCCGCGCCGACGGCGATGACGATCCCGATGATCGTCAGATGGTCCGGTGTGAGCGCCGTCTTGCGCAACACGTTTCCGATCGGCTTCACAGCCCGGTCGATAGGCGCACGGAACTTACCGTCGAACATTGCAGGCAAGCCTACCTGCGGAACGGCCCGCCGTCCGATGCATCGACACCGGCGTCGACGAGTGCCACGATGTGCGGATGAGCAGCTCATCCCCCGCCGACCTCGCCGTGACAATGCGATCCGTTCCGCGCCGGCTTCGTGAAGCTGTCGGTGACGGTCCGACGGGCGCCACCAACGCGATCGCAGCAGAGCTGAACGAACAGATCGGTATCGCGGCGCGTTTGATGCACACCGCCGCCGATCCCGTCGCAATCGCGGACGCGATCGAGCTCGTACCCGCTGACGCTTGGGACGAGAGCGTGCTGACGTCGTTGCGCACGACGGCACTCGACATCGGTCGACTGCTGCGTGCGATCGCGGCCGCCGCCGAGAAAGAGGACGCCGACTGACCGGGTTCGACTACTCGTCGTGCCAGTCGTCTTCGGGATTGTCCTCGGTCAAGTGCTCGACCACTTTCCCATCGACGGCGTCGACGAGCACCAACGAGCGCTGACGCGGCGGGCTCTCGGCGGAGTACACCAGCACGCGCCACGTGGGCCGACTGCGGAGACCTCGCCACACCTGCTGTGCCGATGCGTGGCCGACAGCGAATCCGACTGCGCCTTGTGCTGCGACCAGCGCCTGCTTCTCGTCGACGGTCATCTTCCACCCGGACGTGAACGACAGGATGCCGACGACGCCCAGCAACACCGCTGCCCACACCATCCCGCTGTTGACCAGCACGGGGTCATGTCCACGACGAAGCAGCCACAGCAGCAAGCACAGCGCGGCAATCGCGAAGTACAGGTACGCGGGGCGACGCCTTCGACTGTTGTCGGGAAACTGATAGGGACCGACGTACTCCGACGCGTTCAGATCGTCGGGCAACGAGTCGCGTAGGTCTTCGGTGTCGCTCATGGCGCCGATCAGGCTACCCGGGCCACGCGGCGCGGAGCTTGGCCGCGGTGTCGGACAACGCCTCCGGCAACGTCCGAGTGTTCGCGATCGCAGTCATGAAGTTTCCGTCGCCGACCCATCGCGGCACGACGTGGACGTGGACGTGCTCGCTGACGCTTCCCCCGGCGGGCTTGCCGAGGTTGATGCCGACGTTGACCCCACCGGGGTGGTATGCGGCGCGGACCGCGCGCACGGCGTCGGTCACCGTCG
>DASWRR010000121.1:0-1745 GCA_036403055.1 Ilumatobacteraceae bacterium
GCGACCGGAGGCCGCGCTGGGTCAACATGAGCCGGCTCGGCGAGATCCTCACGGAGACGACGAACCCGCCGATACGCGGGCTGATGGTGTGGGGATGCAACCCACTCGTCATCGCTCCGAACAGCGAGAAGATCCGCGCCGGGATGTCGCGCGACGATCTGTTCACCGTCGTCCACGAACAGTTCATCACCGACACGGCGCGATACGCCGACATCGTCTTGCCGGCGACGACGCAGATCGAAGCAACCGACGTCGTCGCGCCGTGGGGACACTTGTGGCTCAGCTGGAACGATCCCGCGATCGAGCCGTGCGGCTCATCGGTCAGCAACAGCGAGGTGTTCCGCCGTCTGGCGAAGGCGATGGGTTACACCGACGACGCGCTGTTCGACGACGACATGACGGCGATCCGCGATTCGTTGCCCGCCGTCGACATCGCCGAGCTGCGCCGCGTCGGCTTCTGGAAGGTGCCGTATCCGGAGGACGGTCGACCGTTCGGCGACGGCGCGTTCCCGACACCGAGCGGAAAGGTCGAGTTCCTCAGTGAGACGCTTCGCGCGATGGGGCAGCCGGCCCTTCCGACGTTCGTCCCGCCGATCGAAGGACCCGGCACGACATTGGCCGAGCGGTATCCGCTGCAACTCATGACGCCGAAGCATCACAACCGCTTCCTCAACAGCGGGTACTCGCACATGCCGGGCCATGGCGGCCGCGAATCCGGACCGTTCCTCGAGATGTGTGCCAGCGACGCGGCGACCCGCGGGATCGCCGAGGGCCAACGAGTTCGCGTCTTCAACGATCGCGCCTCGGTCGAAGTACCGACGCGGATCACGGATCGAGTCCGACCGGGGCTCGTGTCGATCCCGTGGGGATGGTGGAACCGCCATCACCCGGATGCGATGGTCGCCAACTCGCTGACCAACGACTCTCTGACCGAGTGGGGCGGCGGCGCGGCGTTCTCCGACACGCTGGTACAAGTCAGCGCGCACTGACGTTCGTTTCTGCCCAATGCGTCCCGGCTGAGCAGGCACGCGGGGGTAGCCTGGCGACATGGCAGGCGAGCTGATCTACGCATTCAGAGTCATGCGTCTGCCACTCCTCGATGCAGGGGGTGCGCCGATCGGTCGTCTGGACGACATCGTCGTGATCCCCGGTCGTCCTGGCGTTGCTCCGCGCGTGCTCGGGTTCGTCGCGACGAGCCAGCGCCGGCGGATCTTCGTCAACGCCAACCGACTCGCCGCGATCGACAGCGATGGCGCCCGCCTGCGCAGTTGGGACGTCGACCTCAACCCGTTCAAGCCGAAGGCCGGGGAACTGCTGATCGGTCGAGACGTCATCGACCGGCGCATCGGCGACGAGACGGTGAGCGATGTGGCAATGCGGTCCGCAGGCGACGGACGTCAGACCTGGTGGCAACTCGCGAAGGTCCGCCTGTCGCGGCGCACCGCACTCCGTCGTCGTCCGAGCTACCGCCTCGTCGACGTTGCCGACCTTCCGGAACTGTTCCACACCGCTGGTTCGGAGGTCGCCGCCGAAGTCGCACGTCTTCGCGACATGCACCCGAGCGACGTCGCCGGAGTCGTGCGATCGATGCCGCTCGCGCAGCGCAAGCAACTGGCCGAGGCGATGGACGACGAGCGGCTCGCGGACCTGCTCGAGGAGTTGCCGGAAGCCGAGCAGTTGCGCATCATCGAGGGTCTCGATCTCGAACGGCTCGTCAACGTGCTCGAGGAGATGGAGTACGACGA
>DASWRR010000122.1:0-6630 GCA_036403055.1 Ilumatobacteraceae bacterium
CCAAGATCGTCGAAGTCGTGCGCCGCACGCGTACACATCCCGATGTTCGGATCGGGTCCTCGGTGCGCGGCGCGATCGACATCGCCGCGGTGGCCGCCTCACTCGCGCCGCTGCGGCACTCGTCATCGACCGCGTTCGATGTCGGCCTCGACAGTGCGATCGTCGCCCTGTCCGGGCGTCTGCGACTCCGAGAAGGGTTGTCGCGAACGGCGGAGTCCGTCGTCACCGAGCTGTGGCACGCCGTGTTCGTGGGCAGCGAGTCGGAGTCCTCGGGAAAAGCAACGGCCCCGGACGGGGCGATGCACCGAATCAGTTAGCTGCCGAAGCTGCGGATGCGGACGCAGCCATCGCGAAGGCGAGACGGCGCACCACGTCGAGGCGCGACTTCGCCCGGCATTCGCGCTTCGAGCAGATCTCGCCGGACGTCGGTGAGCTCGACGAGGATGCCGTTCGCGACGCGCTGCGCGACGATGCTGACTCGACGCTCGCGTTGCTCGCCGACATGGCGACCGCGACGGATCAACGGCTTCGGGAACGTGCTCGGGAGTTGGCCGCCCGACTCTTCCTCGACCTGGCCCGCAGCGGGCCGCCGATCCAGCGTGGGATCGGAAAGATCGTCGCCCAACCGTTCCGTCCAGACGGCGGCGATCTCGACATCGACGGCAGTTTCGACGCGATCGTCGAGGCGGTCGCCGGTCACGTCGCGGTCGACGTCGAACGACTTCGCATCAGGTCGTGGAGCACGCCCGACACTGCGTTGTGTCTCGTCGTCGACAGGAGCGGTTCGATGGGAGGCCAGCCGTTGGCGACGGCGGCGATCGCGGCGGCAGCAATCGCGCTGCGCAACCCGAGCAGCTACAGCGTCATCGCGTTCGGCAGCGATGTGGTCGCCATCAAGAGCGAGGGTGCCGACAAGGACACCGAGCGGGTCGTTACCGACGTGTTGTCGTTGCGCGGACACGGGGCCACCGACTTGGCGCGGGCACTTCGGGCAGCAGGTGGGCAGCTGGCCCGCAGTCGGGCGACGAACAGGGTTGCAGTGTTGCTCAGCGATTGCCGCGCAACCGTCGATGGTGATGCGCACGCCGCCGCCGCGGCATTACCTGCGCTCGTGGTCGTCGCGCCGGAACAGGATTGCATCGAAGCATTGACGTTTGCCGATGCGGCGGCAGCAAGGTTCGCGACAGTCAGCGGACCGTCACAGGTGGCACACGCGCTGGCGACCGTCCTCGGCCGCTGACGTTCAGCACTCGAGGTTTGCGTCCGGAACGATCGCGTTGCTGGGTGCGTTCGACAGCGGGACGGTGTCGCCCGGCACCGCAGTGGCGGAGGCTGGTGCGACCGTGGTGACCGGCGGAACCGAGGTGATGCCCGGCGGGACCGACGACTTCACAGTCGTGCTGGCGTGAGCAATCGTCGGCGCGGTGGTCGTGTCCTCGAACTGTTGGTCCGGCGCGCCGGCGAGCGGTGCCACGCCACGGAAGATGTCGAGGATCGCTTTCATGTTCTTCGAATCCTTGTGCCACACGAGCACATCGCTGCCGCTGATCCGCTTCGGCGTCGCCTCGATCTGGTACGTGCGGATCGCGGATGCCGTCACCTCCTTGATGACGCCGACGAACTCGATCATCTTGTCGATCGTCATCCCGGTGTCGACGACGACGTCGTCGCGGTACGAGGCATACAGGCTGGTGATGATCTTCGGCTTCAACACGTTCTGCTTGAGGGCCGAGGTGAGAGTGCGTCGCAAGAAGTCTTGCTGGCGGGCGATTCGGCCGAGATCGGAGGAGAGATCCTTGTGCCAATTGCCGTTCGCGTCCATGTATTCGAAGTGTCGTGAGCGCACGTACTTGAGCGCCTCGTCGCCGTCGAACCGATGACACACGCCACCGCCCTCGAGCACCTGCAGGCCGGTCGAAGCATCGCGCACCGGATACGGCATCGGAACGCTGACGCCACCAACCGCCTTCACGAGTCGTTGGAAGGCGCAGAAGTCGATCTGGATGAAGTGGTCGATCTTGAGGTCGAACTCCTGATTGATCGTCTGGATCAGCAGCGATGGATCGTCGTGGCGGTACGCGCCGTTGATGCGCTGCGTACCGTGGCCGGGGATCTTGACCCATAGATCGCGCGGAAAGGACAGCACCGCGGATCGCTTCGTCGCCGGATCGAGACGGATGAGCATGATCGTGTCGCTGCGCTCGCCGGTACGCGGCCCCTTGTCCTGGAGCTGGATGCAGCTCTTGTCCGTGGAGTTGTCCGCTCCCGTCACGAGGAAGTTCAGCGCAGTTGGATCGGCGGGCGGAAAGGTCTCGGGAGACCCGGTCTCGCCCGGCAGCGTCTGACCCGGTGCCGCGGTGATGCCGGGACCCTCGCCCGCGGCGCGCGGCTGCGAGGTGGCCGTGTTGATCTGCACCTTGCGACCGTTCTCGCCGGCGTTCTTGCCGATCAGCAAACCGGCGGCACCCGCGAAGCACAGCACGACGATGATGCAGTTGAGCGCAAGGACCATTCGCTGGCCGGCGGAGTGGTGACCGCGGAACGGAGCCGGCTGAGCGGGCTCGGCCTCTGTGGATTCCGGCGTCGGTTCCGCATCAGCCATGAGTGCTGCAGGTTAGCCCGGCACCCGAAGAGATGGGCAGCAGCGCATTCGGCCTTGAGTATGGTCGCATCGTGCCAACGTCGTCGCGTCCACCGTGGGTCTCTCGCCTCGACGAACTGCACCTGCTGACACCGTTGCGAATCGCCACGATCATCATCGTCGCGATCGTTGTCGCGATCGTCCTCCGCTCACTCGTCAGTCGGGTCCTCAGTCGCACGATCGGCTTGCCGCGCGGCGATCGCACTCGCGCCGACGCCCGTCAGCAGGCGTTGGCCTCGGCCTTGCGGTCGGCGGTCGTCGGCGTTGTCTGGGGCACCGCCGTCATCACGATCATCAGCGAGCTCGGCGTGAACATCGGCGGTGTGATCGCCACCGCAACGGTGATCGGTGGCGCCGTTGCCTTCGGCGCGCAGACGTTGATTCGCGACGTCATCGCGGGGTTGTTCGTTCTTGCCGAGGATCAGTACGGCGTCGGCGACACGGTCGATCTCGGCTACATGAGCGGTGAGGTCGAGCGGATCACGTTGCGCAGTGTGCGAGTCCGCGATGGCGAGGGCAAGGTGTGGCACGTCGCGCACGGCAACGTCATCTGCGTCGCGAACCTCTCCAAGGCGGCGACAGCCGTTCTCGATGTCGAGCTGGCCCGGGACAGCGATCTGCGGGTCGTCGAGGAGGTCGTGCTGCGCCTCGGTGCTCAGCTTCGGTTGCACGGACCGGCGGCCGCGGCGATGACTGGCGATGTCGCGCTCGTCGGGGTCACTGATGTGCGCGACGACCGGCTCGTGTATCGGCTGACGGCGCCGACGCTTCCCGGACGGCGCGACGATGTGCGGCGCGCTTGGCGGGTGCTGCTGCTCGGCGCGTTCAATCAGGGTGACCTGCGCCCACCGCCGGGGCCGCCGACGATTGCGCACCTTGTTGCCGCACCGCCCACCGCGTCGGAGGCTGGCTAGTCGGAGACGACGACGGTGGTGCCGATGCTGCCGAAGTCCCACATGAACTCGGCGTCGGCCGTGGCCTGGCGAACGCAGCCGCCCGACAGCGCCTGGCCGAGTTGGGAGTCGGCTTCGATTGGTACTCCGTCGCGTCGCGGGATCTCGTGGAACCCGATGTTGTCCCCGAGCGGGCCCTTGGCGAAGCGAACCATGAACCTCATGCAGATGTTGGGGTGGTCGATGTTGCAGGTGAACGTCGAGCGCGAGTACACGTGGTACGTGCCGGGCGTCGGTTGGCCGAATCGGCCGGACACCCGATAGGTCCGTACGGTGACGTTCGACGCGTCGATGATCCAGACGCGCATCTGGTTCTTGGAGTACACGACTCGACGGCCTGTCCCGGAGGCGAATGGCACGCCGGTATCCGGCGGGGCGAACACCACCGTTGTCGTCGGCTCTTCAGTCGGCGGAGGCGGCAACGTCGGCGTTTCCTGGATGCTGCTGCCGCGGGTCGCCGAACCGGGAGCGTCCGCCGGAGCAATGTTGCTGGCGATCGGCGCGTCCACCGGGCCGCCGTCGCCGGCGATCGTGGTCGTCGTCGCGGCCGCGGGAATCGCCGACGCTTCGCTCGGGCGAGGCGTCGTCACGGTGAGCGCGACCATGCTCACGAACAGCGCCGCAACCCCAACCCTCGACTTCACCTCGAGGAGGCTAGTGGGAGGCTGCGGGATCCGTGGAAGGCGCGAGTCGCACGAACGTTTCCAGTGTCGGCGCTTCCGACAAGGTGAACGTCTCGATGCCCCCGGCCTCGGCTAGGTCCGTTCGGCATTGCTCGATCGCGCGCAACGCGACAGTCGGGGCGTTCACGACGAGCTCTGACACGGCGGCTCGTTGGCTCAATTTGGCCTCCGTCTTCGCCCGGCGAACGGCCGCGATCACGTCACTGACCGGCGCGAGCAGCGAGATGTCGCCCGTCGTCGCCAGTTCGCTGCGCGCTGGCCACGCTGCAGCATGAACCGAAGCGTCGTGCCACCAGCTCCACACCTCGTCGCTGACGAACGGCAGAAACGGTGCGAACAGCCGCAGCACTGTGTCCAGTGCCTGCCGGAGGGCGGCTCGTGCCGAGTGCGCGGCGTCGTCGCCCTGCGTTCCATATGCCCGACCCTTCACCAGCTCGACGTAGTCGTCGCAGAACCACCAGAAGAAGGCTTCTGTGCGCTCCAACGCTCTGGCGTAGTCGAACTCGTCGAGGGCTCTTGTCGACTCATCGACCACGTCGGCAAGACGCGCGAGCATCGCTCGGTCGATCGGCGCCGTCGGGACCGCGCCGGTCGGTGGCGCACCGAACCCGAGGACGAACTTGCTCGCGTTGAGCAACTTCGTTCCGAGCTTGCGGCCGATCTTCATCTGACCGGCGTCGAACGCAGTGTCGACGCCCGGCCGCCCGGACGCCGCCCAGTAGCGGACCGCGTCGGTGCCGAACTCCTCCAAGAGGTTGATGGGCGTGACGACGTTGCCCTTGCTCTTCGACATCTTCTTGCGATCGGGATCGAGGATCCAGCCGGAGATCGCGGCGTGCCGCCACGGCAGGCAGCCGTGTTCGTGGTGACTTCGCACGATGCTGCCGAACAGCCACGTGCGGATGATGTCGTGTGCTTGGGGGCGCATGTCCATCGGGAACACGCGAGCAAAGAGCTCAGGGTCGTCGACCCATCCACCGGCGATGTGCGGTGTCAGCGACGACGTCGCCCACGTGTCCATCACATCCGGATCGCCGATGAAGCCGCCGGGCTTGCCGCGTCCATCCTCCGTGAAGCCGTCGGGGCAGCTCGTCGACGGATCGATCGGTAGCTTCGATTCGTCGGGCGTCAGGATCTCGTCGTGCAACGGGTTGCCGTCGCTGTCGAGCCGGTACCACAGCGGGATCGGCACGCCGAAGAAGCGCTGCCGGCTGATCAGCCAGTCGCCGTTGAGCCCGCCGACCCAGTTCTGGTAGCGGTTGAACATGTACGGCGGATGCCAAATCAGTTCCTTGCCGCGCTCGAGCAGCGCGTTGCGCAGGTCGTCGTCGCGTCCACCGTTGCGGATGTACCACTGACGCGTTGCGACGATCTCGAGCGGGCGAGTACCGCGCTCGTAGAACTTCACGGGGTGCGTGATCGCACGCGGCTCGCCGAGCATCTCGCCCGATTCCGTGAGCAACTCGACGATCTTGCGTTGCGCCTGCTTCGGCGCAAGGCCTGCAACGTGTTCGTACGCGGTCTGGCCGCCGGGCGTCGTGATCCACGGCGGCGTCTCGGTGGCCATCCGCCCGTCGAAACCGATGAGGGCCCGCGACGGAAGGTTCAGCTCGCGCCACCACGTGACGTCGGTCGTATCGCCGAACGTGCAGATCATCGCGATCCCGGTTCCCTTCTCGGGATCCGCGAGATGATGCGCGAGCACCGGCACCTCGACCTCGAACAGCGGCGTGCGCACCGTCGTTCCGAACAGCGGTTGATATCGCGGGTCGTCGGGATGAGCGACCATTGCGACGCAACTCGCGAGCAACTCAGGTCGAGTGGTGTCGATCAACAGGTCGCCGCTCGCGTCGCTCCGATGGAAGGCGATCTTGTGGTATGCGCCGGGAACCTCGCGGTCTTCCATCTCTGCCTGGGCGACGGCGGTTCGTTCGTCGATGTCGTACAGCGTCGGCGCGTCCTGCTGATACGCCTCACCTCGTGCCAGGTTGTGGAGGAACGCGAGTTGACTGGTCCGCTGCGAACGCTCGCCGATCGTGGTGTACAGGAGCGACCAGTCGATCGAGATCCCGAGTCGCCGCACGAGTTGTTCGAAGACCTCTTCGTCGTCGTGGATCACGTCGTGACAGAGGCTGACGAAGTTCGGTCGGCTGATTGGAATCGCGCGGTGTTCCTTCGGAACGTCACCGTTGTACGGCGCGACGAACTCGGGATCGAACGGCAACGACGGATCGCACCGAACTCCGGTCACGTTCTGGACGCGTCGCTCGGTCGCGAGACCGTTGTCGTCCCAGCCGATGGGGTAGAAGACCATCTTGCCGCGCATCCGCTGGAAGCGAGCGATCGTGTCGGT
>DASWRR010000123.1:0-1581 GCA_036403055.1 Ilumatobacteraceae bacterium
AGGCGAAGCTCACCATCGCCAAGAAGCGCCATGAGGGGTGCATGGCCGCTCAGGATACCAACCTGGCCGTCGTACGCCGGTGCCATTACCGAGTCGGTTTCCCCTTCGAACAGCACCGACTCGGGTGAGATCACCGAAACCTTGAGCATCTCTTACGCGCTCGCGAGGCGCTGGGCAGTCTCGACGACCCCGTCGATGCCGCCCTGCATGAAGAACGCCTGCTCCGGATACTGATCGAACTCTCCTGCGACGAGTCGCTCGAACGAGGAAATCGTCTCCTCGAGCTTCACGTACTTCCCGGGGATACCCGTGAACTGTTCCGCGACCTTGAAGGGCTGCGACATGAACCGCTGCAGCCGGCGCGCGCGGCCGACGATCTTCTTGTCGTCCTCCGAGAGTTCGTCCATGCCGAGAATCGCGATGATGTCCTGAAGCTCCTTGTAACGCTGCAGGATGCGCTGCACACTCGTCGCCGCCTTGTAGTGCCGGTCGCCGATGAACTGCGGATCGAGGATACGGCTGCTCGAGGCGAGCGGATCGACCGCGGGATAGATCCCCAGCTCGGTGATCGCGCGCGAAAGCACGACCGTGGCGTCGAGGTGAGCGAACGCGGTCGCCGGGGCCGGGTCCGTGATGTCGTCGGCAGGGACGTAAATCGCCTGCACGGACGTGATCGAGCCGTTCTTCGTCGACGTGATGCGCTCCTGCAGGTCGCCCATTTCGGTCGCCAGTGTCGGCTGGTACCCGACCGCGCTCGGCATGCGGCCGAGCAGCGCGGACACCTCGGATCCCGCCTGCGTGAAGCGGAAGATGTTGTCGATGAACAGCAGAACGTCGGCGTTTTCCTGGTCGCGGAAATACTCCGCGACCGTTAGGCCTGACAACCCGACGCGAAGGCGCGCTCCCGGTGGCTCGTTCATCTGGCCGTAGATCAGCGCGACCTTGTCGAGGATGTTCGCTTCCTTGAATTCGAGATACAGGTCGTTGCCTTCGCGCGTGCGCTCGCCAACGCCGCAGAACACCGACCGGCCACCGTGACCCGTCGCGACGTTGTTGATCAGCTCCTGGATGACGACAGTCTTGCCGACACCGGCGCCCCCGAAGAGACCGATCTTGCCGCCCTTCACGAACGGTGCGATCAGGTCGACGACCTTGATGCCGGTCTCGAAGATCTCCGTCTTCGGCTCGAGGTTGACGAAGTCGGGCCGCTTGCGATGGATCGGCCAGCGCTCGGCGGTCGCGGGAATCGGTTCGCCATCATCGACCGGATCGCCGAGCACGTTGAGGATCCGGCCAAGTGCCGCCTCGCCGACTGGCACCGTGATCGCCGCCCCGGTGTCGATGACCTCCATCCCACGCTCTACGCCGTCGGTCGACGACATCGCGACGGCGCGCACCTGGTTGCGGCCGACGTGCTGCTGCACTTCGACGACGACACGCAGCTGCTCGCCGCCCGCGGACGTGCCGCGAATCTCGAGTGCGTTGTAGATCTCGGGAAGGTGTTCGGATTCGAACTCGACGTCGAGGACCGGTCCGATGACCTGGATGATCTTGCCGACGTGTGTGCTGGGTGCAGCGATG
>DASWRR010000124.1:0-1658 GCA_036403055.1 Ilumatobacteraceae bacterium
GATCACCCGCGCCAGCCGACATGGGCGCTCATCGACATCGATCCAGGCGAGTCGAGTGACTTCGACGACGTGTTGGTCCTTGCCCGGCTCCATCGCACGGCGCTCGACCATCTCGGTCTGCAGGCGATGCCGAAGGTGACCGGCCAGCGAGGACTCCAGATCTGGATTCCTGTCGCCGATGGCTACACGTTCGATCAGACCCGGGCGTGGGTCGAGCGGTTGTCGCGCGCAATCGGGGACACGGTGCCGGAGATGGTCAGCTGGGAATGGGAAGTCGCCAAGCGCAAGGGTCGGGTTCGCCTCGACTACACGCAGAACGCGATCAACAAGACGCTGGTGGCGCCCTTCAGCGTGCGCCCGGCGGTCGGCGCGCCGGTTTCCGTCCCGATCGCGTGGGACGAGGTGGACGATCCCGACCTCTCACCCGGCGGTTGGAACATCGACACGGTCCACGACCGGCTCGCGACCGTCGGTGATCCGCTGGCGCCGCTGATCGGCCTTCAACAGAAGTTGCCAACGCTGTAGCAATCGTTTCCACACCCGCGAGAAGAAGTGAAAGGACAGCCATGGAATCACCGATGCCCACCCCCGAGTCGCCGCCGCCGACTCGCCCGTTCCCTGATATGCCCGACGAACCGACACCGATGCCGGAGCCTGGCGATCCGCCGTCGGAATAGGTGACGCGGCCGGTCTCATCAAACGGCGCACGCCGGCGTCGATCCCGATCGCGATCACGAGGAGGCCGATTGCGACGATGCCGTCGAGCCACCAGTGGTTCCCTGTCGCCGAGACCACCATCATCGTCAAAAGCAGATGGCCGAGCGCGAGCCAACGCCAGCGGCTCGTGCTCGCAGCGACGGCGCCGAACGCGACGACCGCTGCCCAGCCGACATGTATCGAAGGCATCGCCGCGAACTGATCAGAGACTCCCGTGCCGACAGGGCCGTAGATCGACAATCCGTAGCGGGTCGCGAGATCGATGTAGCCGAGGTCCGGTAGGAATCGTGGCGGTGCAACACGAACGAACCGGATGACGACGCAGAACGCGGTGAGGATCGCCAGTGCGTTGCGCCACGGCGCGTACTTGTCGCGATGCCGAACGAAGAGCCACACGAGAAACGCGATCAACGCCGGCACGTGCACGACTGCGTAGTAGAGGTTCGAGAACCGCGCCAGCCACTCGTGGCGAAGCACGAACCGTTGCAGCGAGAGCTCGGTCGGCATGTGCAGGGTGCGTTGGAACCGATCCAACTGGCGAGCACGTTGGATCGCACCGTCGGTCTGCGCCAACGGCAGCACTCGTGCAAGCCGCCACACCGAGTACAGCGACGACATCAACGTCAGCTCGACGAACGCCGACATCGCGATGATGCGCGCCCGGGTGGGACGTAGCCGCCGCAACACGATCGCCGCGATCCCGCACAGGATCGCGGCCGCCGCGGCCTGATCCCACGTTGGCCACATCATGTGGTCAAAGCCTGCCGGTCAAACGTGGCGAACGCAAGCTGCCCCGGTCGAGTTCGACGACTTAGACGAGAACGGAGTCCGCCTCGGGGGCGGCGTTCGTCGTCGAGGCGTCGTGGCCCTCCACGGAGAGGTGTGGCAGCAGCCGGTCGAGTGATTTCGGCAGCCACCAGTTCCGCTTGCCGAGCAGTTCC
>DASWRR010000125.1:0-2270 GCA_036403055.1 Ilumatobacteraceae bacterium
TCCTCGCGATTCGCCCGGACGATAGCTGGCACGGGATGGAGGCGACGCTCGACGTCGGCGGAACCGCCTGGAAGTCCGCGCGCACGACGT
Organism: Ilumatobacteraceae bacterium; assembly: GCA_036403055.1. GTDB lineage: Bacteria > Actinomycetota > Acidimicrobiia > Acidimicrobiales > Ilumatobacteraceae > JAENVT01. The sequence goes on from DASWRR010000125.1 coordinate 91, forward strand.
ATCTCGTTCAGAATCGGGCGCAGAGCATCACGTTCCAACCGCCGACGTTCGACGATACGACGATGCGCCCGCGCACGTGGGTGCCGCTCCACGCCGAAGGCGCGAGCGACCGCACCCGCAATGCGCGCCTCCGCATCGAGCTGGTGCCGAGCTCGCATTTTCAGGCGATCGTCGCCAAGATCGAGCGCAATTACATTCGCGCGTTCGACTCGGTGCCGTTCCTCCAATACGTCGGCAATAGCCTGCTCCTCGTCGGGTTGACGGTCGTAGGCTCGCTCTTTTCGAGCGCCTTCGTGGCCTATGCCTTCGCGCGTCTCGCGTGGCCCGGGCGGGGAGTGGCGCTCGCGCTCCTCCTCTCGACGATGATGGTGCCGCCGCAAGTCACGATGGTCCCATCCTTTCTGATTTGGCGCGGCCTCGGCTGGTACAACACCCTCAATCCGCTTTGGGTGCCGGCCTGGTTCGGGAATGCGTTCTTCATCTTCCTCATGATTCAGCACATGAGGACCATTCCGAAAGAGCTCGAAGAGGCGGCCCGCATCGACGGCCTCGGCGTCGTCCAAACGTGGTGGTACATCATCGTTCCGCAGCTCAAACCGAGCTTGGCTGCGATCGCCGTCATGAGCTTTCTCGGCGCATGGAACGAGTTCATGGGGCCGCTGATCTACTTGCGTGATCAGTCGAAATTCCCGCTCAGCCTGGGCCTCTTCGGGATGCGCATCGACCACGGCACCGATTGGTCGATGCTCATGGCCGCGAACGTCTTGATGACGCTTCCGTCCGTGATCGCCTTCTTCCGGTTCCAGCGTCACCTCATCGAAGGGATCACCGTCACCGGAATGAAGGGTTGAGCGCTCGATCGAGGCCGATTACTTCGGCGGGACGTTCCGGAGCTTGAGGCTCGTCGTCATGAGGACGTTCGAGCCGCCCTTGTGGCGCTCGGCGAAGAAGAAATCGAGCGGGTACTCTTTGCCCTTCTCGAGGCCGAGGGTGTCGAGCTGAACGTCGCCCGTCTCGGGATCGTGAATGCCGCCGAGATCGATCACCCGCTTGTTGTCGATGAAGACCCAGACGTCGTCGTCGCCGCGATAATGAAGAAACTCGCCGCCGACGTACGTGAACGCGGTGTGCACTTCACACGTGAATGAATAATTGTGCGGATCGCCCTGGGTGCCGAACGGGCTCGCGTACTTCGTCCCGTCGTCGATCGGGAAGAACATTTTGATGGGGTCGCCCGCGGAGTACGGAACGCCGCTCACCTGGCTGTCGTAGCCAAACGTCCCGTCCGCGGCCTGCGTCAACGTGATGGGAACGTCGATGCGCACGTTCGTGCCGGGCACGTCGTGGTACCACTGGTCGAACGCCGCTTTCCCATGCGTGGTGAGCGTGGATGTCGCGCCGTTGCGGTACACGGGGCGCGAATCGGCGCCGAGCTGCACTTCGACGATGTTCGGATCGGGCCAGGGGGAGGGCACGTTCGGAACGTTCTCGAAGTCGGGATTCGTCGTTGAATCGCTCGCGTTATAGAGCTTGAAGTCATGAATGATGAACGTCAGCGTTCCGTCGCCATTGTTCGTGGGCGGCGGCGTCGACCCATCGCCGAAGGTTCCCGTCGGCCCGGAGTCCACGGTCGGAACGAGCGTGCCGGCATCCGTATCGCCGCTATCGGGCTGGAAGTCGGAGTGCGAGCTCTCCTTGCTCGAACAGGCAAAGACGAGCGTAGCGATCGAAACGATTCCAGCGGCGCGAAGGCCGCGGTTGTCGAAGTATCTCATCGAGCTCCTCGCAGTGCAGGTTCGAGGCCGCGACCGCAGCGCACATAACGTGCATTGCACAAATGTCACGAGTGACGCTCTGCGATCACCAAATACGGAAAATTGCCGAAATAGTTCTGGGATCGTCGCGATCCGAACGACGATCCGCGCGATCCGTCGCGCGCGCCTGGATCACGCGTGCACCGCCGCGCGAAGCCGGTATTCGACTGTAAGTGCATTGCGCCGTGCTCGATTCGAGCGCGCCTGCGCCTGCTTCGAGCGCAGCCTACCCATCCCGTCAGCCACTCAACCCGTACGACGCTTCGAATCCGGCGGATAGCTGCCCTTCGCCTCGCCCTCCACGGGTGTCACCTCGGTGTGCGCGCGAGGCGCGAGGGCGCCGAGGACGCCGCGCGCGATGCAGAG
>DASWRR010000126.1:0-4727 GCA_036403055.1 Ilumatobacteraceae bacterium
GGTCCGGCGCGGTGCTCAGGATGCTCCCCGCCATCGGGACCGATCGAGAGCGCGCTGTCCGTGCGTTGTACGAAGCCGAACATGCCGACCTCGTGCGTTTCGCCACGTTCATCCTCGGCGACGTCCACGCCGCTGAAGACGTGACGCAGGAAGCCTTCGTTCGCGTCTACGACGCCTGGGACGGCCTCGATGACCCGGACCGCGCCGTTGCGTACCTGCGCGCAACCATCGTCAACCTCGGTCGAGGGCGCCACCGGCGTCGTCTCGTCGCCGAGCGCCAGCAGCATCCCCATCTCGTCGCTGTCCAGTCGGCCGAAGACGTCGCGATGGGTCACGTCGGGCGGAGCGCGGTGCTCGCAGCGGTGTCGGCACTGCCCAGCCGGCAGCGCGCCTGTGTCGTGATGCGTCATTGGTTGCGCATGACCGAGGGCGAGATCGCGGCGACGCTCGACGTGTCCGTCGGTTCCGTCCGCACGCACAACAAGCGGGGTCTCGAAACCCTGCAACGCAAGTTGGGAGATCTGCGATGAACGACTTCGAACACCATCTGACTGCACTGCTCGACGACGTCGCCCAGTCGGTCGACCCGCGGCCCGACGTCGAGGCGTTGTTCGCGCCGACGATCACGCCGGTCGCGAACGAGGTGCACGTGTACAGGCCGCGCTGGTTCGCCGTTGCTGCGGCGGGTCTCGTCCTGGTCGGTGGATCCGCATTCGCGATGGAGCGCGTCACCCACGACCCGCCCACACGGTTGGTTCCGGCCAACTCACCCGACGCCGAACCGCAGCGCGACGCGACGACGACCACCTCGTCCGAGACGTCGCTCGACGGTGTCGTCGATGTGTCGTTGCCGCCGCAATCCGTCTTCAAGCCGGTCATCGTGGTGGACCGCCCCTCCGGCGTCGAGCCGACGATCCCGACCGTCCCACCGACGGAGCCGACCGTTCCCGAGCCGACACTTCCAGCGGCGGTCATCGAGTTCACCGCGAGACTCGCCACCGATGGCCGAGCGAACACTCCGATGACGCAGGGCTTCTACGGGAACGCAGATCCGGGCGCCGCGATCCACGTCTCATCCGACTACGGCGTCTCGGACACGGTGGCCACCGCGGAGGGCAAGTGGAAGACGACGCTGACGATGACCGACGTGCCCGCCGGAACAAAGGTGGGAGTGCGCATCACGTCGAGTACGAGCGACCGCGTCCGACAGTTCGTGCTCGAGCGCCCCGGCGCGACGCCGACGACTCCGCCAGTTGCGACGATCGAGTTCCTCGCAAGCCTCGGCGCCGACGGCCAGTCGGGCTCGCCGATGACCGAGGGCTTCTTCGGGACGGCGCAGCCCGGTTCCGCGATTCACGTCGCGACGCAATGGGGCGTTGCAGACACGACGGCCGGTCCTGAGGGGCATTGGGAGGTCGTCGTGACGATGCCCGACGTTCCGCCGGGCACGACGGTCGCAGTGCGCATCACCTCCAACACATCGACAAGGGTTCGCGAGTTCACGCTCCACCGCCCGGGGCCGGTGACGATCGACTTCACGGCACACGAGGGATGGACGACGACGGACGCGACGCCGCCCGTCGACGAGTTCACGGGGACATCGACGGCCGGAGCGCTGATCGCGATCACGTCGCCGTACGGCAACGCCCAGGTCGAGTCGAACGCGGACGGACAGTGGTCCTCGCGTCCGATCTTCCCGGACGCGCCGGTCGGTGTCACGTTCAACGTGCACATCACGAGCTCCAAGAGCACTGTCGCGTACGACTTCCCGCTGACGCGAGTCTCACCGGCCTGATCGATCCGCGTCGCACGCGGCCTCGAACTGCGCCATGATCGTGCGGTGGCACATTGGTTGATGAAGTCGGAACCCGACGACCTGTCGATCGACGACCTGGCCCGGGCCAAACGCAAGCGCTTCCCGTGGGACGGGGTCCGCAACTACAGGGCACGGAACTGGATGTTGCAAATGCAACCAGGTGAGCAGTTCTTCTTCGCGCACAGCAGTTGCAAGGTTCCAGGGATCGCCGGCATCGCCGAGATTGTCGGCGAGGCGTATCCGGATCCAACGCAGTTCGACCCGGACAGTCACTACTACGACGCTGCGTCGCCGATGGCAAAGCCTCGTTGGGTCTGTCGCGACGTTCGCTTCGTGGAGCGGTTCCCGAGTGTGCTTCCTCTTGTCGAGCTCCGTGAGCATGCCGATCGGCTCGGCCCGTTTCATCTGCTCCAGAAGGCCAACCGCCTCAGCGTGATGCCGGTCAGCGACGCGCAGTGGGACCTCATCGTCGGCCTCGCTCGGTCTCGTCCGAAGGAGTGAGATGACGGAACTGCTGTACCTCCGCGATGCGTACATGACCGAGTTCGACGCGGTCGTCACGGGCGCCCGGGAAGGCGCTGTCGCACTCGACCGCACGGCGTTCTATCCGACGGGCGGTGGTCAACCGCACGACACCGGCACGCTCAACGGTGTCGCGGTCATCGACGTTCGCAAAGAAGGCGACGACGTGTGGCATTCGATCGAGGGTGGACCGTTGCCATGCATTGGCGACAGCGTTCACGGTGTGGTCGATTGGTCGCGTCGCCACGATCTGATGCGGACGCACTCCGCGCTCCACGTCTTGTGCGGAGTCATCTGGAACGAGTGGCGCGTCCCGGTGACGGGCGGCAACATGGAACCGTTGAGCGCGCGAATGGACTTCGAGTTCGACCCGTTGCCGGAGGGCTTCGGGCCGCGTGTCGAACAACTCGTCAACGACGAGCTCGCCGCCGACCGTCCGATCGAGGTGTCGTTCCTGCCGCGTTCGACTGCCGTGATGGACGAGGATCTCATTCGCACGAAGGTGTCGATGATTCCCGACACCGTCCCGGAGATTCGCGTGGTCGACATCGTCGGTCTCGACAAGCAGGCCGACGGCGGCACGCACGTGCGAACCACCGGCGAGGTCGGCCGGATCCGCGTGACCAAGACCGAGAGCAAAGGCAAAGGCAACAAGCGAATCCGCCTGGAGATCGTCGACATCTAACCCCGCCCCGCCCCCGGCCAGCGCCGGCAAGCCCCCCTCGCGCTGTCCTACCGATCTGGGTGCCACGGTTCTTCACCACCTGCACCAATGCGCCCGACTGGCACCCAGATCGGGCGGGCACCGCGTCGAGTTGGCGAGGTGTGAGTCGGTTGTCGCGACCTCGGCGACATCGGACTCACAGCGGGACGAGCAGCGGGCGGCGGGCTCGCGCGGTTATCGCAGGGATCGGCGATCGCGGCGACCTGGGGGTGCGGAGCATCGGCGGCCGCCGGTGCGTGATCGCGCCTTCGTCGACACGGCGCGAGCCGCGGCATGCGGTTCCGAGTACAACCTCGACGCGCCGGTCAGGAGAACGACGCGGCGAACGGCCGGCGAAGGGTTCCGCAACCGAACGGAACGGTCGATCTGCGCGAGCCGGCGAGCGTGAGCAACGAGCAGTTCGATGCCGCTCGAATCCATGAATGCGACGCCGGACATGTCGATGACGACATGCTCCTCGAGCGTGCGCAGCACGTCGTCCAATCGCCCGACGGAATGGGCGTCCACCTCGCCGCGCACCGTCACGACGGCGATCCCGTTGCCGTGTGAAACGTCGACAAAAACACCTTCGTCATTCATGTGGACCGCCGAAATCCCCGTTCGTTGTCAGGCGTCGCCTACGCCAGGTAGGAGTGTCGCTGCGTCGCCGCAATCGGTCAAGAACAATCACCCGTCCGGGTGACACAACGACGCACGGATCGGGGAACGGAGTCAGACGACGGCCGTCATGCCGCCGTCCACGTAAAGGATCTGACCGTTGACGTAGCTCGACGCCTCGCTCGCCAGAAATACGACAGCGCCCGACAGCTCCTCGGTCCTGCCCCAACGACCGGCGGGTGTTCGCTCGGCGACCCATCGGGAGAACTGCTCGTCGGCGACGAGCTCCGCGGTCAGCTCCGTTGCGAAGTACCCCGGAGCGAGGGCGTTCACTTGGATCCCGAGTGGACCGAGGTCGGCGCACATGCCGCGCGTCAACATCTTCAACCCACCCTTGGTCGCCGTGTACGGAGCGATCGTCGGTCGACCGAGCTCCGACTGCACGGAACAGACGTTGATGATCTTGCCGCGGCCGCGCCGAACCATGTGGGCCGCGACCGCCTTGCCGACCGTGAACGCGGCGACGAGGTTGACTTCGATGAGTCGCCGGAAGTCCTCGACCGGGAACTCGAGAAACGGGGCGCGCTTCTGCAGCCCCGCGTTGTTGACAAGCACATCGATCGGGCCGACGTCGCGCTCGAGCGCGATGACAGCGGCGTCGACGGCATGGGGATCGCACACGTCGAAGGTCGAGCAGTGGACGGAGAGTCCGTCGGCGCGCAGCGAGTCGGCGGCGGCGGCGAGCGTGCTGTCGTCCCTTCCGTTCACGATCAGCTCGGCGCCGGCTTCACCGAGCGCTCTCGCAAGGGCAAGCCCGATTCCCCGGCTCGAACCCGTCACGAGTGCGATTCGTCGGGTGAGATCGAACGGCGAAACCGTCATGCGGTCGCAGTCGCCATCGTGCCGAGATCGTTGCGATGGATGTTGCCGTCCTTCATCACGAGGTGGATCCGTTGGCGGTCCTGCAACATCGCGATGTCGTCGACGGGATCACCGTCGACGACGATCAAGTCAGCGAGCCAGCCCGGCCGCAGTTGGCCGAGCTCACCCGCGAGCCCCATCATCTCG
>DASWRR010000127.1:0-2631 GCA_036403055.1 Ilumatobacteraceae bacterium
CGACCGCGGGTTCGAGGAGCTGACCGAGTTGGAACAGCAGCAACATGTTCATCCCGATGTGAAAGATGCCGAAGTGCAGGAACCCGGATGTGATCAATCGGTAGAACTCGCCGTTTTGCAGATCGAACTTGTCGAGGCCGAGCTTTCGCTCGTTGCGGACTCCCGACACCGTCCACAGGTACACAGCGGCGTTGATGGCGATCAACGCGTAGGTCACCAACGTCGGCTGGCGGGCGTTCCAGAACTTCGCTCTCGTCTTGACGTCCGGTCGCGCCGCCTTGATGCAATCGAGGCAGTGGGAGCCGACGGAAACCTGCACGAGGCAGTCACCGCACGCGGGTTTGCCGCATCGGGTGCAGCGCCGTCCGGTCTCACGATCGGGATGGCGATAACACCGCTCGATCGTCGGTGGCGGAGGCAGCAGTGTCATCGCAAGTGAGGATACCGACGGGCGGTCGTCAGGCGACCGCGCCGACGGCCACCACGACCGCGACGGAGAGGATGATCAGCGCGTTGTACGCGGTGTGCGCTCTCGTCGATTCGAGCGTCGCCTCTTCGACGCTGCCGGTCCGCGAGTAGGAACGCAGGTACACCGACATGAAGTAGGCACCCCCGACGGAGAGCGCCAACGCAACTCCGATCGGGATGCCGATGACCGCGTGGATGAGACCGAACTGCACGATCTTGACGATGCGATGACGTGTCGTCCAACGCTGTGCGCCCATCCGGAACATGCGTTCTTCTGCGTTGGCGAACAAGGGCAGCGCGGCGACGACGAGCACCATGAACACGAGTGGAATCAGCCACTCCCAGACGGTGCCGGCAGTCGCGGTGGAGGAGCCGAAGATCGGATTGCCATCGCCGCCGAGCGCCGACCACCATCCCCAGCGAAGAACGGGAAGCATGAGGAGCGGGACGGCGACGAGCAACACGGACGCCAGCACGAAGGGAACCGGCCAGATGTGCCGCCACCGCAAGTTCGTCCACACCTCGCGGCTCAGCGACCGGCCCCGGTGGGTTCGCGACAGCGTGACCGCCTGGACCAGTCGAACGCCGACGAGCGCGAGGACGCCCACGCTGAGCATGTTCGACAGGTGGGTGTTCACCGAGCCAGTGTACGGTCGACCGTCGCAGGGGTGTTCGCTGGCCGGCGGCCACCGCGCTGCATGGAGGTCGTGTCATGGCATGGGATTTCGAGACCGAGCCCGAGTTCGAGGCGAAGCTGGCCTGGATGCGCGAGTTCGTGCGCGAGGAGATCATTCCGCTCGAAACGCTCGCCGATCGCTGGCGCACGCCGGAGGGCCGCGCCGTGTTCCGCCAGATCACCGACCCGTTGAAGGACGAAGTGCGACGTCAGGGTCTGTGGGCCGCGCACCTTCCACCCGACATGGGGGGACAGGGCTTCGGCCAAGTGAAGTTGGGCCTCATGCACGAGATCCTCGGGCAGTGCGCGTACGCACCGAGCATATTCGGTAACAACGCCCCGGACAGCGGCAACGCGGAGCTCATCGCGGTGGGTGGGACCGACGCGCAACGCGAGCAATGGATGCAGCCGCTTCTCGACGGCAAAGTGCGCAGCAGCTTCTCGATGACGGAACCCGGAGCCGGCGCCGACCCGACGTTGCTCACGACGAGCGCAGTGCGAGATGGCGGCGAGTGGGTCATCAACGGCCACAAGTGGTTCTCGTCGAACGCGTCGATCAGCGACTTCCTCGTCGTCATGGTGAAGACCGGCGACTTCGACAAGCCGTACAAGAACTACTCGATGATCATCGTGCCGACGAACACGCCCGGTGTGAACATCCTTCGGGATGTACCGACGATGGGTGAGCCCGACCATCGAACCGGCGAGCCCGGCGGGCACGCCGAGATCCTGTACGACGACGTCCACGTTCCGTTCGAGAACGTGGTCGGTGGCGAGGACGGCATCGGGCAAGGTTTCGCCTTGGCGCAGAAGCGGCTCGGCCCAGGCCGCATCCATCACGCGATGCGGTGGTTGGGTCAGAGCCGGCGGGCGTTCGACATGCTCTGCGAGCGGTCGCTGACGCGCTTCACGCACGGTTCGATCCTCGCCGAGAAGCAGATGGTCCAGGACTGGATCGCGGAGAGCTACGCCGAGATGCAAGCGGCGCGCTTGCTGACGCTGCAGGCCGCGTGGAAGATGGATCAGCTGCACGCCGCGGGGAAGCACTACAGCGATGCCCGCGTCGAGATCGGCGTCATCAAGTTCTGGGGAGCGCGGGTGATGTACAACGTGATCGACCGCGCGATCCAGATCCACGGCTCACTCGGCTACACGACGGATCTCCCGTTGGAGTCGATGTACCGCGCGGCGCGGGCCGCCCGCATCTACGACGGTCCCGACGAAGTGCACAAGGTCACCGTCGCTCGTCAGGTGTTGAAGGGTTATCGCCCGTCCGATCCGCCGGTGGAGCACATCCCGACGCGGCGCGCCGCAGCACTCGAGAAGTACGCCGGCTACCTCGACGAGCTCGCCGTCAGTTCGTAGGCGACGTGCTCAGTGCCAGCACAGGCAGAACGGATGCCCGGCCGGATCCGCATATACCTGGAACCCCTCGCGCGCGTCGATGTCGTCAGCGGGCTTGAGGAGCATGGCACCGATCGACATCA
>DASWRR010000128.1:0-4429 GCA_036403055.1 Ilumatobacteraceae bacterium
AAACGGCCACGGCACCGCCTTCCGTTCGCGGTGGGCCAACGATGCCGTGTACTACCTGGCGTCGTTCATGCTGCTGCGCGAGCCGACGCTGTGGCGCTGGTCGCACGTGCGTCACCACAGCGACACCATCATCGTCGGCCGCGACCCCGAGATCGTCTTTCCCCGGCCGCCAAGGCTGCGCACGATCCTGCCGAACTACCTGCACATCTTCAACGGGCCGGCGATGCTGAAACAGATGGTCGCTCACGCCTTCGGGCGAATCGACGGCAACACCCGCGACTTCGTGCCGCCCGACGATCTGAGGCGCGTCGTGTGGGAGGCGCGTGTGTTCGTCACCCTGCTGCTGTCAACGGTGGCGTGGTCGCTCGTCTCGTGGTCGATCGTGCCCCTGTTGTTCATCGGCCTCCCCTCGTTCTACGGAGTGTGGTGGCTGTGGTTCTTCGGGATGACACAGCACGCCGGCCTGCGTGAGGACGTGCTCGACCATCGACTGAACACCCGAACCATCTACATGAACCCGGTGTTCCGCTTCTTCTACCTGAACATGAACTACCACACCGAACACCACATGTTCCCGTCCGTGCCGTATCACGCCTTGCCGAAGCTGCACGACGAAGTCAAGAGCTTCCTGCCCGAGCCGTACCCGTCGACGTGGGCGGCCTATCGCGAGATCATCCCGACGCTCTTGAAGCAACGTCGCGACCCGACGTACGACATCGCCGATCGCGTGGTGCCCGATGGCGGAACGATCGCGACGAACACGTCGATCGCTCATGACGATTCGTCGGTCGATCTCGGTGCCGTGTCGGAGCTCGACGTCGGCGATATCCGTCGCGTGGACGTCGGCGACCGCACGTTCCTGCTGTGCCGCTATGCGGACGACGGCTTCGCGCTCACCGACGGACTGTGCACCCACGGCCGGACGCATCTCGCCGAAGGTTTCCTCGATGGCTGCGAGATCGAGTGTCCCAAGCACAACGGCCGCTTCGACGTGCGCACGGGCGAACCGCTGCGCAGGCCGGCCACGGTACGGCTGCCACGGCACCCCGTGGAGATCATCGATGGTCGCATCGTCGGGACGATCGAGCCGTGACGCTCGACCCGCAAGCAGCGGCGCTGCTCGAACGCCTCGCCGCCGGCAACGCCCCGCCCTTGCACGAACAGTCAGTCGGCGAGGCACGAGCAGGTGCCTACGGGTTCCTCGAACTGTTCGGCCCGCCACCGCCGGTCGCGGCCGTCGACCACCGTTTCATACCGGGCCCGACCGCCGACATCCCCGTCCGCATCTACACACCTGATGGCGAAGGACCGTTTGCTGCGCTGGTCTATCTCCACGGCAGCGGGTTCGTCATCAGCAACATCGGGATCTTCGACAGCCCGAGCCGGCACCTCGCCAATCGGACCGGATGTGTCGTGATCGCCGTCAACTATCAGAAGGCTCCCGAGCACAGATTTCCCACCGGCTTCGACGATGCCTACGCCGCCTTCGAGTGGGTGCATGCCAACGCGAAGAGCCTCGACGTCGACCCGGCTCGAATCGGCGTCCTCGGTGACAGCGCAGGCGGGACGCTGGCAACGGCCATCTGCCTGAAGACGCGCGACGTCGATGGCCCCCCGGTGTGGCGGCAGGTCCTGATCCATCCACCGACGCAGTGGGACGAAGTCACGCCGTCGATGATCGACAACGCCCAGGGTCTCCTACTCGAAACGGAGGGGATGTACTGGTTTCGCGACCACTACCTCGACGAATCACAGTGGACGGAGCCGCTCGCCGCACCGCTGCGGGCAGAGTCGCTCACCGGATTGCCTCCGGCCCTCGTCGTCACGTGCGAATACGACCCGCTCCGCGACGAAGGCGAGATGTACGGCGAGCGTCTCCGTGCCGCCGGCGTTCCGACGACGATCACCCGATATCCGGGCATGATCCACGGCTTCTACGGTGCCGTCGAGGTGCTCGATGCTGCCCGCGACCTCTACGACGAGATCGCTGCGTTCCTCCTGAGCGATCCAGACTGATCGCTGAGCTGGCGACGCCGCTCGATAGTCGGCTCAGCGACCTTCGATAGTGCGTTCGCTATCGCGCGTGCGTCGGACGATGCCCGGACGACGATCGTGACGGTGCCGTCGTCGATGGTCAACTTGCCGAGACGTAGCTCCGACGGTGCACCTGGGAAGGGTCCTGCGGTCACGACCGACGCGTCGACTTCTCACGTCCGTTCCGAATCTCGCCACTCAACGCTTGACAGGCATTCGCAGATAAACAATACTAAACGGACACAAACAAATGTGAAGGCAGATCTGGTTGCCGGCTGAGTTGGGGGTTCGGTGTTCGCTGAAGAACGTCATCAGGAGATACTTCGTCGAGCTCGTGCCGCTGGACGCGTGGATGTTGCGTCGCTGGCGGAAGAGTTCGCGATGACCCCCGAGACGATCCGTCGCGATCTCACCGTCCTGGAACGCGCCGGCCACGTGAGGCGGGTCCATGGTGGCGCAATTCCTCTCGAGCGATTCGGTATCGAGCCAACGATGTCAGCGAGGGCGGAGGCGTTCACCTCGGAGAAGCAACGGATCGCCAAGGCGGCACTTGCCGAGCTTCCCGAGGCCGGCGCCGTCTTGTTGGATGCTGGGACCACGACGCGTGAGTTGGCCGCGATCATTCCTGCCGATCGAGAGCTCCTTGTCGTGGTCAACTCTCCCGAGATCGCGTTGTTGCTCGCCGACCGGTCGAATCTGACGGTCTGGATGCTGGGTGGCCGTGTGCGCCAGCGAACGTTGGCTGTCGTCGACGAGTGGGCAACGCGCCTGCTCGACAACGTGCGCGTCGATGTGGCGTTCATGGCGACAAATGGCGTCAGCATCGAGCGCGGCTTGACGACGCCCGATCCTGCCGAGGCGCAAGTGAAACGATCGATGATCGCTGCCGCTCGCCGCGTTGTCTTGTTGGCCGATCACAGCAAGATCGGCACCGACTATTTCGCGTCGTTCGGGTCGGTTGCCGATCTCGATGTGCTGGTGACTGATTCCAACGTTGAGATGGAGCTCATCGACGAGCTGTCCGACGCCGGCCCGCGGGTCGTGTTGACGTGATCATCACTGTCACGCTCAACCCGAGTCTGGATCGCACGATCGAGATACCCGCGCTCGATCGCGGGGAGGTCATCAGGTCCACGGGTAGCACCGTGGAGGCCGGTGGCAAGGGCGTCAACGTGTCTCGGGCGCTGCTTGCGAACGGAGTCCCATCGATTGCCGTGATGCCACTCGGCGGCGCGGATGGGGATGAACTGGCTGCACTTCTCAAAGCAGAAGGTGTGGAGATGAACGTCGTGCCGGTGCGGGCAGCGACGCGGTCGAACGTGACCTTGTCAGAGCCTGATGGCACGACGACGAAGATCAACGAGATCGGATCACCGCTGAGCGGTGAGGAGATCAACCAGGTCGAAGAGTGCGTGTTGCAACTCGCTCGTGCCGACGACTGGGTGGTGTTGAGCGGCCGACTTCCTGCGGGAGCCGCCGATGACACCTATGCCCGATTCGTGCGACGGCTGACCCAGCAGGGAGTCAAGGTCGCGGTGGACACATCGGGCCCAGCGCTTGCCGAGTCGATCGCGGCTGGGCCGACGTTGGTCAAGCCGAATCGCGACGAGCTCGCCGAAGCGTTCGGGCGGCCGATCACCTCGTTCGCAGACGTCGCAACAGCGGTCGAGGCGCTGCGCACACGCGGTGCGGGCGCGGTGCTGGCCAGTCTCGGGGGCGATGGAGCCGTGCTCGCAAACGGAAAGTTGTTGGCCGCCACGTGTTCCGTCGCTGACCGCAGAAGCACTGTCGGCGCGGGGGATTGCCTGCTCGCGGGGTTCCTTGCAGCCGGGGCCTCCGGAACGGCGGCACTCCTCACAGCACTCCAGTGGGCTGCCGCCTCGGTGGCGCTACCCGGAAGCGGGGTGCCGTCGCACGCACAAATTGCGTCGCGACATCCAGACCTCATCACCGATTTCGAAGACAGGGGCTTGTCGACTTCGACCTGAGGAATCCACAGACATTCGTTCCCGCACCATCGAAGCGTGGACGACCAATTTCAACAGAAGGGGAGTTGAACATGGAAGCAATGCCATATTCGCCGGCGATCGAGGGAACGGGCGCCAAGGCAACCATTCAGCGTCTCGGCGGGTATCTCGCCGGGATGATCATGCCGAACATCGGCGCGTTCATCGCATGGGGGCTCATCACTGCGCTGTTCATCCCGACCGGATGGATACCGAGCGCAAAGTTCGCCGCGCTGGTCGGTCCGATCATCTTGTACCTGTTGCCGATCCTGATCGGCTACACCGGTGGTCGGATGGTCCACGGACAACGCGGCGCAGTGGCCGGCGCGATCGGCACGATGGGCGTGGTTGTCGGCACAGACATCCCGATGTTCCTCGGCGCCATGATC
>DASWRR010000129.1:0-7319 GCA_036403055.1 Ilumatobacteraceae bacterium
ACCATTGTGCTCGCTCACTCGACGAATCCCGTCGCGAACGGCCTACGATGCCCGGTCGTGGCCGGCACTTTCCCTGTTTCACGCCCCCGACGACTGCGCACGACGGCTGCCTTGCGGCACCTCGTGGCGGAGACTCGACTCGACGTCGGCAACCTCGTGGCTCCGCTGTTCGTGCGCGAAGGCATCGACGAACCGCAGCCAATCGTGTCGCTTCCCGGCGTCGTCCAGCACACCCGCGAGAGCGTGCGCGCCGAAGTCGCCGAGCTCGCTGATCTCGGCATCGGTGCAGTGATCCTGTTCGGTGTGCCTTCCACTAAGGATTCCATCGGCTCGAAGGCGTTCGACCCTGAGGGAATTGTTCAGCTGTGCCTCGCGGATCTCGCCGGCAAGGTCGGCGACAAGATCGTGCTGATGGCGGATCTCTGTGTCGACGAGTACACCGATCACGGCCACTGCGGCATCCTCGACGGGCCACCTGACGATCCGAACACATCCGTCGACAACGACGCAACACTCGAGATCTACGGTCGCATCGCCGTAGCCCAGGCGACCGCCGGCGCCCACGTCGTGGCCCCGAGCGGGATGATGGACGGCCAGGTCGGCGCCATCCGCAGCGCGCTCGACACCGCAGGGTTTGCCTCGACGGCGATCCTCGCGTATTCGGCCAAGTACGCAAGCGGCCTCTACGGCCCGTTCCGCGACGCGGTCGACGTGCAGATCGCCAGTGGCGGCAACCGCAAGGGATACCAGCAGGACTTCCGCAACGCGCGCGAGGCGCTCGTCGAGGTCGACGCCGATCTCGCGCAGGGCGCCGACATGGTGATGGTCAAGCCCGCGCTGTCGTACCTCGACGTGATCGCCGCGGTCCGAGCGCACGTCGACGTACCCGTCGCGGCGTATCACGTGAGTGGCGAGTATGCGATGTTGAAAGCTGCCGCAGCGAACGGTTGGATCGACCACGACACGGTCGCCGTCGAACACCTCACTGCGATCAAGCGGGCAGGCGCGGACGTGATCCTGACCTACCTCGCGCGTTGGTACGCAGAAGTTCAACAATGACGTCGAACGCCGAGCTCTTCGAACGCAGCTGCCGGGTCATCCCGGGTGGCGTCAACTCCAGCATTCGCGCGTTCAAGGCAGTGGGCGGCACGCCGTACATCGTCGACCGCGCCGAGGGCGCGTACATCTGGGACGTCGAAGGCCGGCGATACATCGACCTCGTGCAGAGCTACGGCGCGATCATCCTCGGCCACGCGCATCCCGCGATCACCGCAGCGGTCAACGCGGCGGCAGCGAAGGGGACATCCTACGGCGCACCGACGCCGGGCGAGATGTTGCTCGCCGAGGCGATGATCGAGCGCGTCGACAGCTGCGACATGGTCCGGCTGATGAACTCGGGCACTGAGGCCACGAGCACCGCGGTTCGCCTGGCGCGTGGTTTCACGGGTCGCGATCGGCTCGTGATCTTCCACGGCAACTTTCACGGCGCGACCGATGCGCTGCTCGCTGCCGGCGGCAGTGGCGTGGCCACGCTCGGGCTGCCCGGAACGGCCGGCGTGCCGGCCAGCGCTGTCGCCAACACGATGGTCGTGCCCTACAACGTCGTGCCCGAGCTCGACGAGCAGGTCGCCGCAGTGATCGTCGAACCGGTCGCCGCGAACATGGGTGTCGTCGCACCGAACGACGGATTTCTTCAAGGGCTTCGCGACGAATGCAACCGCGTCGGCGCACTCCTCGTGTTCGACGAGGTGATCACCGGCTTCCGGCTCGGACGCGGCGGCGCCCAGCAGAAGTACGCGGTGGCACCGGACCTGACCACGTTCGGCAAGGTCATCGGCGGTGGTCTGCCGATCGGCTCTGTCGGGGGTCGCCGCGACATCATGGAGACGCTGTCTCCGCTCGGCCCCGTGTTCCACGCAGGGACGCTCGCCGGCAACCCGCTGGCCACTGCGGCCGGTCGCGCCGCGCTCGAACACCTGACCGACGACGTCTACGCCACGCTCGCCGATCGCGCAGCACGCCTGTCCACGATCCTCGTTGAAGCCTGCGCGTCGGCCGGAATCGCCGCGAAGTTTCCCGTCGTGGGCACGCTCGTCGGGATGTTCTTCGGCGAGGGTGATGCGCCGACGAACTTCGCCGAAGCCAAGGCCACCGACGAGGCCGTCTACCGCACGTTCTTCCACGCGATGCTCAGCGAGGGCGTCGCGCTCGCGCCCGGCGCGTACGAGGCGTTGTTCGTCGGCTTGGCCCACACCGACGAGGTGCTCGACGCGCTCGCCGAGGCGGCGACGCGCGCGGCGGCCGCCACCGCCCGCCAGCTCGCCTGACCTAACCTCGCCTCGATGCGGCAGTTCGTCTCGCCACGCTTCTGGCTGTCGATCGCAGCATTGGTCGGTCTGACGTACGGCCTGTGGTACGTGCTCGTGCGCAAGGACGACACGGTCGCGGTGATCGGCCGGCCCGCGTCGGCACACAGCGACGAGCACCGCATCAACCTGCTGCAGCCGGTGTTCAGCATCCAGGCCGACCCGGGATTCACGATGGTCGACGGCGTCGCAACCGGTGACATGCAGCTGGCGCTCGACGCCACTCGGATCATGGTGGTGCACGCCGGCACGCCCGGGCAGATCACGTGCGCGCGACTCGCCGAGATCAATCAATGCGTCGTTGCCGCCGACCTGCTCGGTGACGCAGTCGTGTGGTTCTCGCTGATCCCCAACCCTCAGCGTCCGAACCTCGTGCTACCCGGGATCACCCAGGTGCGCAGCGACAACTGGGTCCTCCTGGCGAACGGCTGGGAGGTCGCCCGCAACGAAGTCGTCGAGCGCAACTGCGATGCCGCCGGCCTCGCCGATTTCGTCCGTCAGTTCGGTGGCAGCCTCAGCACGTCGACGTTCAGCTTCGAGCAGCAGGAGATCGTCAAGGTCCCATGCCTCGAACAACCCGAGGTAGCCACCACGACGACGACGGCCACGACGCTGGTGCCGCCGCCCGTACCGGTCGACACGAGCGTCATCCCTGGGGACGGTGTCCCCGTCGACGACGTACCGCCCGACGAAGTTCCGGTCGGCACCGTCGCCCCTTGACCTTCGTCGACGTCAGGCCTTGCGTCGCTGACGGGCGATCTCATATGTCGCCAACGCCGCTGCCGCACTGACGTTCAGCGAGCTGAGGCGCCCCAGCATCGGGATGCTGACGATGAGGTCACAGCGCTCGCGGGCGAGCCGCGACAAGCCGGCGCCCTCTGCGCCGAGCACGAGGCACACACCCTCGACGGCGAGATCACCGATGTCGAACAGGTCGCGATCCGCACCGTCGTCGAGCCCGATGACCCAGATGCCGGCGTCCTTGATCCGTGCGAGTGCCGCCGGCAAGCCGCCGACGAGTGCCATCGGCACATGCTCGACCGCACCCGCTGACGCCTTCGCGACGGTCGGCGTGATGTGAACCGCTCGGTGACGCGGCAGCACGACGCCGTCGACGCCGGCGCCGTCGCAGCAGCGCAGCATCGCCCCGAGGTTGCCAGGATCGGTGACCCCATCAACGGCGACGAGGAACGGCGCGTGACCGGGTCGGCGTTTGATGAGATCGGCCAACTCTGTCTCGATCAACGGTGCGGCAAAGGCGATCACACCCTGCGGCGCCTCGCTCTTGGCCTTGGCCTCGAGACGCTTGCGATTGACCTCTTGCACTGGCGCCCGGACGCTGCGGGCGATGTCGACGATGTCGGTGACGATGTCGCTCGCGGATTCACCCTCGAGCAGATCCGTCGCAACCCAGACCTCTTGCACCTTGCGCTTCCCGGCGATGAGCAGTTCGCGCACTGCCTGGCGGCCCTCGACCTGTTCGCCCCCGAGCGTCTTCTCCGGCTTGCGACGCTCTTCTCCCGGCGCCACGATCCGTCCGGTGCGACCCGCGCCGCGTGAAGCGAACTGTCTCGTCGACGAACGTTCCGGAGCGCCACGACCTTTCGATGTCGACCCGCCGCGGCTACGCGGGGCCGGTGCCGCACCGCGGGACGCCGGTGCGCCGCGTCCCTTTGCTACCGGTGCGCCGCGTCCCTTTGGCGCGGCTGCGCGCGGCTGAGCGCCGCGCCGTCCGCCGGCTCCGCTCGCCTGTCGTCCAGCCATCGCTCGCTACTCCTTCGAGATCACAGCAACCGCCCAGCAGGCGATGCCTTCTTGTCGCCCGAGAGCTCCAAGACCTTCGGCACGCCGCCCTTTGACAGTGACGGGTGCACCGCATGCCTGGCTCAGGTTTGCCTGCATCTCGGTCCGGTGCGGCGCCAACTTCGGCGACTCGCAGACCACAGAGCAGTCGACGTTGCCGATGGTCCAGCCATCGGCACGGACCAGTGTGCCCGCACGCGCGAGCAACTGCAACGAGTCGGCTCCCTTCCACTGCGGGTCGGCGTCGGGGAAGTGCTCACCGATGTCGCCGAGGCCGGCCGCCCCGAGCAGCGCATCGGTGACTGCGTGGGCGACGACGTCTGCATCACTGTGCCCTGCCAAGCCAGGGCCCTCGAACGTCACTCCGCCGAGGACGAGCACGCGCGACGTGTCGTCCGTGAAGCGATGGATGTCGAATCCCTGACCGACGCGGACGTTGCTCACCTGCCCTCCGCTTCTGCCAGCGCGCGAGCCCACGCCAGATCGTGCGGATGCGTGATCTTGCGATTGATCGGTTCGCCGTCGACGACGACCACACGACATCCAGCCGCCTCGACAAGCGCCGCATCGTCGGTTGCATCGCCGCCAGCGGCATGCGCGGCGCGCAGCGACGAGGCGCGGAACGCCTGAGGCGTCTGCACCGCGACGAGGCTCGATCGAGGTGGTGTCTCGACGACGATGTTGTGCGCGTCGATGCGCTTGATGGTGTCTGCGACGGCCACGCCGGGCACCGCGCCATCAGCACCATTCCGTACCGCGTCGATCACCGCCTCGAACAACGTCGATGAGGCGAATGGACGAGCGGCGTCGTGCACGCAGACGATCGTCGCGTCATTCGGGACGGCGGCGAGCCCGGCGCGCACCGACTCGCTGCGAGTCGCGCCACCGGCAACTCCACCCTCCGCGACGGCGTCGTCGGACGGCACCACGATCACGACGCCATCGCTGGCGGCGCGCGCTGCAGCGACCGCGTGGTCGAGCACGCGTTGCGAGCCGACAACTTCGTATTGCTTCGCGCATCCGATCCGCGCACCACTTCCACCGGCCACCACGATGGTCCACACAATCTCTGCTACGTGGGGCCGCACGACCGGCGAGGGTAGTACCGTTCGACGCACATGGCTCACGAAGACCTCCTTGCGCAGACCGAATTCTTCGCTGATGCGCCGCACGACGTGCTCGCGAAGATTGCGGCCGCAGGCCGCGAGCAGCACCTCATTCGTGGCGACGTCTTGTTCCACGAAGGCGACATCGCCGACTCGCTGCACCTCGTGCTACGCGGCCGCCTCGCGATCGCCATTGCCAACCCGATCGATCATCGTGAGACCGTTGTCGCGTTGATGGAACCGGGTGACCTGCTCGGCGAGATGGCGATGCTCGACGGCGGTCCGCGCTCGGCGATGGCGAGGGCGTTGGAACCTTCCGCTGTGTTGACGATCCCGTTCGAACCGGTGATGGATGCGTTCCGCGGCGATCCCCGTCTGCTGTGGGGCGTTACGCGTCTGCTCGCACAACGTCTGCGAGTCGCCGACGAGGCACTCGCCGACAGCGTCTTCCTCGACGTCACGGGTCGCACAGCGAAGCGATTGCTCGAACTGTCAGAAGGTGTCGACGACTTCGTCCTGCCGGTGACGCAGGAAGAGCTGGCCGGAATGGTCGGGGCGTCGCGAGAACGCGTCAACAAGGCGATCGCCAGCTTCATCCGTCTCGGCTGGATCGATCAGCACGAACGCAAGTACACGATTCTGAAGCGCGACAGCCTCGACATCCGCGCTCGCTGACGCCGACCGGCGAAGCCGTCAGCTTTGGCCGGCCACTCCTGCGGTCCCGATGAACTCGTTCGCGACGATCTCGGGTGACGCGCCGTCGGTCTTGAGGCGCGCCTCGATCGCCCGCAAGGAGTCGGGCGTCAGCCGGGCGCTCGTGTCGTCGATGACGGAGAGGATGTCGTCCGAGCCGATCTGAGTGGAGTACACCGGCACGATGACGTCGTCGGGAACCAGTGCCTTGTCGTCCTGCAGGATCGTCAACGTCGCGACGCCGAGCACGGGATCGGCCGAGCGCCCGACGCCGCAGTCGGCGGTGCCGGCATTGACTGCCGCCACCACCTTGTCGATCGTCGTCGGGACGACCGCTTTGAAGTCGATGTTGTAGAGCTGCTTCAGACCGGCCGAACCGAGCGGTGTCGAGGTCTCGAAGCCGGTCGGCGCCGCCAACGTCGCGATGCCCGGCTTCGTCCCGAGGTCGGTCAGCGTCACGATGCTGTTCGTATCCGCGAAGGTCTTCGCGCAGAACACGATGTCCTTGTCCTCGGCCGATGTCGGGACGCCCATCTTCAGGTTTGTCGGCAGGAGCTTGGCGATCGATTCTGTCTGTGCCGCGGTCGTGTTGGGGACTGCGGGCGGCGTTGCCGACGGCGTCTGGACGAGACCGAACAGCGCCTGCGTCGTCATCCCGGACAGCTGCACATCACCGCTGTCGAGCGCTGTCAACAGGTCGCCCGAGTTGGCGTACGCCTTCTTGCGGGCGACCCGGTACTCGGCCTTCTCGAGCGCCTGTCCGTAGATCTCCGCAATCGTCTCGCTCGTCGGGTCGGTCGTCGAGCTGATCGTGATCTTCGGCTTGAGCGCGACCGAGGTCTCGCTCGATTTCGAGTCGCCGCACGCAGCGATGAACACGACGGTGGCAAGGGACAACTTCAAGGTCGACGAGGCGCGCACGACGCAAGATCGTAGGCCGTTGTCGCCCGACTTCGGATGGCAGGTCGTCAGCGTGGGCGCAAGCGGAGGCCTGCCATCCCACCGTCGACCGCGAGCGACGTGCCGGTGGTCGCGCCGGCGTCGGGCCCGGCGAGGTAGAGCACGGCGGCAGCGACTTCCTGCGCGGTGACCAGACGGCCCGACGGTTGTCTCGCTTCGAGCGCGGCGCGTTCGGCCACCGGGTCGCTGGCGCGGTCGAGCAGCTTGGCGATCCAGGGTGTGTCGGCCGTGCCGGGGTTCACGCAGTTGACACGGATGCCCTCGTGCAGATGATCCGCCGCCATTGCGAGCGTCAACGACAGCACGGCGCCCTTGCTCGCGCTGTAGGCGGCGCGCTCCGGAAGCCCGGCCGTCGCCGCGATCGAACAGGTGTTGACGACCGCGGCATGGC
>DASWRR010000130.1:0-1960 GCA_036403055.1 Ilumatobacteraceae bacterium
CGCCAAGCCGTTCTCGCTGAGCGGCGTCTGGGTCACCTGGGCGACGAAGTTGACCGAGTTGGTGTTGGACTGGAACGCGATCCCCGGCAGCGAAGTCGACCGTCTCGCCCGAGTCGTCGGCTCCAAGTTGCCCGCTGCGGCGTAACTATCCGCCTGGCGCCGGCGCGACGAACGTGCCGGAGACCTGCACGGTGAACGTGTTGCCCACATGCGCGCTCACTGTGATCGTCAGTCCGTTGATCGATGTCGTCGTGCCGACTTTCAGGACGTGGTCGTAGCCGAACGGTGTCCCCGAGATCGCCTGTCGTTGGCGGCGGTCGGTACTGATGCAATATGCGCGGAAGAACGATGTGCACGCTGCGCCGCGCTGGTCGACGATGAACGCGGCGACGCCTCCCGTTGGGAAGTACTGATCGTTGCCGACTTGCGGCCGAGCCTCGAGCGTCAGCATGACGCGCGGGTCCGCTGGATCGGGCGCCGAGAGCATCTGCACGCCGGAGCCGGCCGGAGCATCGAGCGTCACGGTGTTGGTTCCGGACGACTGCAACGCGACTTGGCTGTCGTCGATCCATCCTGCTGCGAAGCGATTGAATGCGATGGTGTTCGGTGGGTGACACGGCCAGCTGTCAAAGCCGCCGAATGCGTCCGTTGCCCTCTGGCACCAGCCGGTGTCAGGCGCTGCGCTCATCACGTCGGTGGGGTCGTCGTATTCGGTGCCGTTGAGACCCGTGAACGAATGGGGCCAGTGCAACGTGTGACCGATCTCATGAGCGACGCTCATCGGTGATGGGAAGACGTCGGCCGCGATGGAAGCACCGCCGACCCACGCTCCTCGATTGGTCACCGTTGGCGGTTGATCGAAGAGGTCGAAGTTCAGCGTGTCGTTTGCATACATGAGGCCAGGCGATGCGAAGCCGTCACCTCGGTGCGAAGTGTCCGTCACGAGCACGTTGGTGAACGGTCGAGGGCTGGCGTGCACCGCTCGGCTGAGGCATTCGTTGGGCCCGTCGGTGGTGGCCAGCGGGATGTGACCCATTGCGACGAACGTCGGCTCGTACCGGCCGTTCGACTCGGCGTCGAAGTACGGACCGACGGTCTGTTGCGCCCACGTGGCGACGGCCTGCGGCTCGATGACAAGCCGCGTCGGATCAACGAACGAGTAGCCGAAGTTGGTCGAGTTCGCGGGGACGTCGCAGACCCACACGGCGATGCGGTCGGCGCCGCTCATCTGATGCAAGGTCGGGCGGACGACGAGCAGGTTGCGGACTGGACCGATCCCGGCGGCAGCGCGCGGTGCCGGGATGCGCGTATCCATCTGACGCGCCGGTGTGAGGCCGGTGTAACTCGCACCGGTCGGGAACCAGCCCAGGACGTCGACGATGACGTCGACGGTGCCGGTGTTGTTGTAGAGCGAGATCTGTCCGCCCGCGCCGACGGGGACGATGACCATGTTCGGGACGGTTTGTCCGACGCCAAAGTTGAGGTTGGATGCGAGTGGTTGGTCTTTGCCGGTCGGCCAGACGGTGAGGTAACTGTTGCTCGTTGGGTTCGTCGCGGTGACGTTCAGTGCGACTGCGCCGACGCCGGTCGGTGGTACGCCGCCGCGGTTGACGACAGTGAGATTCGACGTGCCTCGGGGCCCGATCGGTCCGGTCGCGGCGAACAGTCCGTCGATGGTTGGTGCCGCGGGTCGGGTGTCCATGAGACGGGCCGGAGTGAGGCCGGTGTAGCTGTTGACCGTGGGGAACCAACCGAGGACGTCGACGATCACGTCGGCGCTGCCGGTGTTGTTGTAGATGGAGATCTGTCCGCCGGCGCCCACGGGGACGATGACCATGTTGGGCACGGTCTGTCCGACGCCGAAGTTGAGGTTGGACGCGAGTGGTTGGTCCTTGCCCGTCGGCCACACCGTGAGGTAGCTGTTGGACGTCGGGTTGGTGGCGGTGACGTTGAGTGCGAC
>DASWRR010000131.1:0-13623 GCA_036403055.1 Ilumatobacteraceae bacterium
TTGCGCTTTGCTTCCTCGCTGCCATGAGCGAGGATCGTCGGCGCGACCATGCCGAGGCCGATGGTGAACGCCGACTGGTTCGGAACCTGATACTGGGACTCGAGCGCGTTGTACGCCTTCTCGAACGCACCGGGCAAGCCACGGCCGCCGTACTCGATCGGTCCGGTGATCCAACCGAACCCGGCGTCGTACTTCTTGGCCCGCCATTCGCACGCGCGGTGCAGATCGTTGGTCTCGTCGGCGCGATTGCGCTCCTCGAACATCGCGACCTTGTCGGAGCCTTCGCCCCACACGAACTTGCGCTCCGCCTGCTTCTTCACGGCGTTGGCCTCGAGGAAGTCGCGGGCCTCGGACTCGAAGGCACCGAGCGTGATCTGCGCATCGGTTCTGATGGTCGTGTCGGTCATGCCGGAACCGTAGCGGCGAGGTCGAGACGCCTTGCCAGTGAAGAGCCAGTGAAGAGCCAGTGGACAGCATCGCCGAACGGAACCGTCGTGGCAGAGTATGGCCATGAACGTCGACCCGAACAGCTCCGTCAGCGCGTCGCTCAACGGCTACCTCGCGACGCTCACGACGGAGGCGAAAGCGTTGGCGTCAGCGGCCGACGAAGCAGGACTCGATGCCGCGGTTCCGACCTGCCCCGGATGGACGGTCAACAATCTCGTGCTGCACCTCGGCGAGGTCCATCGATGGGCAACCGCGGCAATCGCGAACAGGGCGACGAAGCTCGGCGAAGTGCCGCTCGACTTCCTCGGGCCGATCCCCGAACGCGACGCGACGATCGAGTGGTTCCGCAGCGGAGCGGTCATGTTGCGCGACACGTTGGCGGCGGCCGATCCGTCGATCGAGTACGCCGCGTTCCTCGCGAATCCGATCACACCGCGGGTGCGCTTCTGGGCGCGGCGACAGACGATGGAAACGTGCGTCCATCGGGTCGACGCCGAATCCGCGGTCAGTCGGTGCACTCCGTTCGCGCCGGCCATCGCGCCCGACGTTGCGATCGACGGGATCGACGAGTTCCTCACCGGCTTCCTCCCGCGAGCGCGTACGCCGCTGCGCGCCGACATGCCGCACACTCTCGAGATCGCACCCGACTACAGCGATCATCGTTGGACGGTGACGATCAGCGACGAGCTGCCGATCACCGTGCGCGGCATCGCCGAAACGACAGGCGAGCGGCACTGCATCCTCTCTGGTTCCGCCAGCGACATCTATCTCGCGCTGTGGAATCGCACGTCGCTCGACGGCCTGACGATCGATGGAGATCGCACTCCGATCGATCTGCTGCGCGACAGCGTGCACATCCGTTGGGGTTGATCCGCGAGCGCGGCCGAGCCGGAGCCCGCTACAACCAGTCTCGTTTGCGGAACACCCGATAGAGGATGAAGCTCAGCACGAGCATCATGCCGAGCGCCATCGGGTAGCCGAGCTTCCAGCCGAGCTCGGGCATGTGCTGGAAGTTCATCCCGTAGATCCCTGCAATCAGCGTCGCGCCGAACACGATCGAGCCCCACGCAGTGAGCTTCTTCATCACGAAGTTCATCTGATTGCTCATCACCGCGAGATGGGCGTCGACCGCGTTGCCGACGAGCTCACGTTGCTCGTCGACCAGATCGACGGCGCGCAGCAACTTGTCGAACGCGTCGCGACACGTCACCAGCGCGGTGCCGTCGATCCACTCGACTTCGCTCCGCAGGATCGCCGACAGCACCTCACGCAACGGGACGACGGCACGGCGCAGTTCGAGCAACTGTCGACGGACCAGGAACAAGTCGTGCTGCAACGACTTCTCGGCGTGCGCCTCGTCGTTGAAGATCGTGTCCTCGACACCTTCGAGCGTGTCTTCCAACGCGTCGGTCGTGTCGAAGTACCCGTCGATCAGCTGGTCGATGATCGTCGCGAACAGTTGGCCCGAGGTGTTGGTCAGCTTCTCGTGTCGCTTGCACAGCTCGAGGATCGGCTGCGGATCCCACTCCCGACCATCGGGATCGTGGCGGCGCACCGTGATGAGCCACGTCGGGCCGAGGTACATGTCGATCTCGGCGAGCGAACCGGAGAACACGACGATGTAGACATGATCCTCCAACCGGCGCATCGTCGGGCGTGCCGCGCGGCGATGGGCCTCGTCGAACGTTCGGCTCGAGAGGCCGTACTCGGCGGCCAACGACTCGAGCTCCTCGACGGTCGGGTCGACGACGTCGATCCACGTCACCTTCGGCTTGCCGAACGTGTGCGTCGTCTGCATCGAACGCGAGCGTAGGGGTGCGATGGCGAGAGATGTGCGACCGGCCGGAGGGCACTAAGGTCGCCGCATATGGGTCAACAGGTTTCCGTCGTCGAAAAATCGAGCCCGCGGCGCGGCGCGCTGAGGTTCGAGACGAACCGGAGTCTCACGGGGATGGGTCACGAGCGGTACACGTCGCTGGCCGACGCGGTGGGTCCGCGACCCGGCGCATACGTGGCGAGGGCGCTGCTGTCGACCGGCAAGGTCGACGCCGTCTACATCTACGGCAACATCATCTCCGTCGAGATCACACGAGGTCACGACGCCGATGGTCTCAGCGACGTCGTGCGCAACATGTACCAGTACTGGAAGCCGGGCATGGAGATGCCCACGTTCGACACCCCTGCGGAAGAAGCACCCGCCGATGGCGCCGCGACCAACGCCGCGTCCGCCGGCGGCGCGGTCGACTCCCCGTACACCCGTCTCGTGCCGCAATCGCTGCGCGACCGCAGTGCTGCCGCTCTCGCGAAGGCGCGCGCCGGCAGCTGACGGGTACTTCAAGAACCGGTCAAGACCGACCGATAGAGATGTGTGACAGTTGACGCGGATTCGGTGAACGGCAGGGTGTCGCCACTGTCGTCACTGCGACTCATCATCTTTCTCTCGCTGACGGTTCTCGGCGCCGCCGTGTACTTCTTCGGCATCGACGGCACGACGGCGGCCGTCTTCTGGGACGTGGCGGTCGCGGCCATGCTCGTGTTCGGGTTCGTCGTGGTCGCCGGCCTCGACCGGCACCGCGGCGCATGGGTGGTGATCCTGCTGGGCCAGACGTGCTTCTTGATCGGCGACGTGTGCTTCGCGGTCCTGGAGCACGTGTTCCACAGCGACGCCTATCCGAACGTCGGTGACATCTTCTACGTCGGTGGCTACCCGTTGATCGCCTTCGGGCTGATCATGTTGTTGCGTTCACGCGGCACGTCGCGTGACGCGGGCGGCGTGATCGACGGGTTCATCGTCGCAACCAGCGCGGCCGTGCTGCTGTGGGTGTTCTTCGTCGAACCGACCGCGTTCGACAAGTCGCTTCCGTTGTTCGAGCGGCTGATCAACGTCGCGTATCCGGCCGGCGATCTCTTGTTGATCGCGATCGGCGCGCAGTTGGCGGTGCGGCAGGTTCGCCGGCAAGCGCCGTACTGGATCGTCGCGCTCGCGCTGGTCGCGCTGTTGGTCTCGGATCTCGGTTATCTGTACCAGTCGTCGTACGGGGCCTACCACGAGGGCGACGCAATCGATCTCGGATGGTGGATCAGCTACGCCTTGATCGTCGCCGTGCTGCTCCATCCTCGCGTCGGCGACATCGCGGCCGCGCCGGTCAAGGCCGCTCCACGGCTGTCGGCTCGCCGCATCGTCCTGCTGTCGCTCGTGACGGTCGCCGCTCCCTTGACGATCGCCGCTCGGTCTGCAGCTGGCGCAAGCCTGCAGCTGCCCGCGTTGCTCGGCGGGACGGTGGTGCTCTTCGGTCTCGTCGTCGTGCGTCTCGTCGTGATGGCCCGCGAGCTCGAGACCAGCCGCACGTTGCTGCTCCACGAAGCGACGCACGATGCTCTGACCGGGCTCGCCAACCGAACACTGTTCAGCAATCAGATCGAGCAGGCGTTGGACGCCGGCATGCCGGTCGCGGTCCTGTGCCTCGATCTCGACGACTTCAAGCTCGTCAACGACAGCCTCGGACATCCAGCGGGTGACGTCGTCCTCGAGGTCGTCGCCGAGCGACTCCTCGGTCTGCTGCGTCCTGGTGATTCGGTCGCGAGGCTCGGTGGCGACGAGTTCGCGATGTTGGTGAGCGATCGCGACCCGGCGACCGGCAGCGCAGTGGCGCAGCGGGTGCTCGCTGCGATCCGCCAACCGATCGGGCTCCCCGCTGCGCGCACGGTGCATTCCGACGTCTCGGTCGGCGTGGCGCACAGCAACGCGGAGAGCTCCGTCGAGGCCTTGCTGCGCGATGCCGACATCGCGATGTATCTCGCCAAGCAGTCCGGCAAGGGTCATCACGAGGTGTTCCAGCCAGGTATGCGCCAGGACATGATCGAGCGCTTGGAGATGCGCGCCGAGCTCGCCGAGGCGGTCGCACGCAACGAGTTCGTATTGGACTACCAACCGATCATCGAAGTCGACTCGGGTCGGCCGGTCGGCGTCGAAGCGCTGTTGCGGTGGAACCATCCACGCCTCGGCCGCGTCGAGCCGATGCAGTTCATCCCGCTGGCCGAGGAGACCGAGCTCATCATCCCCATCGGTCGTTGGGTGCTGATGGAAGCGTGCCGCCGCGCCGTCGAGCTCGACCCTCGTGCGGACGGTTTGGAGATCTCCGTCAACGTGTCGGCGGTGCAGCTTCGCGATCCGGGACTCGTCGACGATGTGCAACGAGCCGTCGACGGCGCGGGTCTCGCGCCTTCCCGATTGATACTTGAGCTGACGGAGTCGTCGGTGATCAGCGACATCGAGGCAGCGGCGATCACCTTGTGCGAGTTGCGCACCCATGGCGTGCGGATCGCCCTCGACGACTTCGGTGCCGGATACGCATCGCTGCAGCATCTGCGGGCCTTTCCGGTCGACATCGTCAAGCTCGATCGCAGCTTCGTCGTCAGCAGTCTCGAGCACGGTTCGGCGATGCTCAGCGGGCTGATCGAGATCGCCGCGAACCTCGGGATGGAGACCGTCGGGGAAGGGATCGAGGACTCCGACCAACTCGACATGCTGCGTTCGCTGCACTGCCGGTATGCGCAGGGTTTCCTGTTCGCCAGGCCGATGACATCCGAGCGCCTGATCGACGTGTACGAGATCGGCGAACGGCGCGAGGCAGCCAGTCTCCACTTGTAGGAACGAACGTCTGTTCGATACACTTCGGTCGTGCCGTCGTCGTCGCTCGCCGAGCGTTTTCCTGCACTCACCGGTGTGTCCGGCGCCGCCGCGAGCGATCGCACCTTGCCGGTGCACGAGTCATTGATCGAACTGCTTCCTGCACTGCAACGTGGTTCGACGATCGCCTGCGAGGGGCGTGCCGGCGTCTCGCTGGCCCTTGCGCTTGCCGCAGCGCCATCACGTGAAGGTGCCTGGATCGGCGTTGCCGGCCTGCCGGAGCTGGGCATCTGCGCCGCGGCCGACATGGGCGTTGCGCTCGAGCGATTGGTGATGATCGTCGGTGATCCGCCGTGGGTCGATGTGCTCGGGGCGATGATCGACGGGTTCGATGTCGTCATCGTCGGCCAACGCGCCCGACAGCTGGCGTCAGGGGCGGTGCGACGGTTGCAGGCACGCGCCCAATCTCGCGGGGTCGTGATGCTGACGGTCGGCGTACCAGCACTCGGCGCAGACCTGCGTCTCAGCGCCGACGACGACGAATGGGTCGGCCTCGGCGATGGTCATGGCGTTGCACGCGGCCGGCGTCTCACGGTCGAGTTGGGTGGCAGGCGAATGCCTCGCCCGCGTCGCGCCACCATGTGGCTCCCGGATGCCGACGGCGGCGCGTCACACACACCCGGAGCGCTCGTCCGAGTGTTTGGCGCGCACCATGGTGGGCGCGAAACACTCGATCGACGGATCAGCTGACGGGTCGCGCGCATGCCGACCCCGCGATCAGTCCCTCGATTGGGTGTGCTGTGGTGCCCCAACTGGGCGGTCGTCACTGCTGAGGCGACCTGCGACGAGCCCGTTGCAGTGCTCCATGGGAATCGAGTGATCGCCCACTCGTTGGCGGCTGGTCGCCAAGGGATCACCATCGGGCAGCGCCGTCGACAAGCGCAGGCATGTTGTCCTGAGGTGCGGATCGTCGCCCACGATCCGGACGGCGACGCCCGCCGTTTCGAAGGTGTCGTCACCGCGATCGCCGCGTTGATCCCCAGGATCGAGATCACCGAGCCAGGGATGTTGTCGTTCTTGGCAAAGGGCCCATCGCGCTACTTCGGTGGCGAGCCGGCGATGGCCGAGAAGATGACCATGCTGGCGACACACAACTGCGCGGCGCTCGCAGCCGTGGGTGGGTTCGGCATGGGGATCGCCGACGGCCGGTTCGCCGCCGCGATCGCAGCACGCCAGGCGACAACGTCCGGACGACCTGTGATCGTGCCGGGCGGCGTGGAGGAGACTGCGAAGTTCCTCGCCCCGCTCCCCGTCCAACTGCTTGCGTCGGTGGCCGGTCTCGACGACGACTTCGTCGAGCTGCTGCAGCGACTCGGCATCCGTGAGCTCGGACAACTCGGTGCACTCGACCCCGGCGACGTGTTGGCCCGGTTCGGCATGCAGGGCGAGTTCGCCCACCGCATCGCATCCGGCGGCGACGACCGGCCGCCCGACACCGTCGAACCTCCCAGCGGTCTCGTCGCGATCCACGTGCTCGACGGTCCCGCGCACCACGTCGACACGTTGGTGTTCATCGCCCGCCACTTGGCCGACGAACTGTCCAGTGCGCTCAGCGCGAACGGCAAGGTGTGCACCCGCCTCGTGATCACTGCCGAGACGGATCACAGTGAACGCAACGAGCGCGTCTGGTATCGCTCGACGGGCTTGTCCGCGGCCGCGATGGTCGAGCGGGCACGATGGCAACTCGACGCATGGGTCAACAGTGCCGCGCTCACGTCAGGTGTCACGATGTTGCGGCTCGAACCGGTCGAGGTTCGCAGTGACGACGGTGTGCAATTGGGTTTGTGGGGCGGCAGGACGCAAGCGGACGACTGGGCGGCGCGTGCCGTTGCCAGACTCGCGACGTTGGCCGGCGCGGAGAACGTCGTCGTTCCCGCGGCGAACGGTGGACGGTTGCCGGGGGACACCTACACGTGGGTCCCCGCCGTCACCGCCGATCTTGCCGAGCCGGCGCAACGCCTCGCCACACAGCAAGGCCCATGGCCGGGGAGCCTGCCGAGCCCGTCACCGGCGATGGTTCATCCGCAACCGATACCGATCGAGGTGCTCGACAGCGACGGCCGGCCGGTGTGCGTCACCGGCAGGGGAGCGGTCAGCGCCGTCCCCGCGACCATCAGGCGGCCGAGCGCGAGATCGGTCGAGCCGATCGTGGCGTGGGCCGGCCCTTGGCCGTTGGAGGAACGATGGTGGGACACCGCTCGAGCCCGACGGTCGGCACGGTTCCAGCTCTTGACGGAATCAGGTTCGTTGATGTTGGTCACACTCGAGCGTCAGCGTTGGTGGCTCATCGGCGACTACTGCTAGGTGTCAGCGAACACGGATCACCCGCGCAGCCGCTCGATCAGTGCTCCGAACGTCTCCATCGCGCCGGGCTCCGCGACGTCGATCAGTCGCACGATCAACGTCGTCACGCCGGCGTCGATCAACCGCATGGCCCGCTCGTAGTGATCGACGATCGTCCCGGCGTTCGTCTCTCGGGCAAAGCGCTCGGCACCGACGCGCTTGGGGCGAAGTCGTTCGACGGATGCCGCGACCGCGTCGTGATCGCGGCCGATCATCACCGTCGAAAGATGCGACACGTCGACCTCTGTCACGTCGCGCCCGACGTCTGCGCAATGCCGGCCGAGCACCGCGATCTTCTTCACGATCGAATCAGGTTCACCGAACAGGTTGCATCCGTCGGCGAGCTCAGCGACGAGCCGCAGTGTCCGTCGTTCACCTGATCCGCCGATCACGATCGGTATGTGCGCCTGGATCGGGCGCGGATAGCACAGCGTCTCGGGAATGGTGACGGTCGTGCCCTCGAACCGGGGCGCGCCCTTGCCCCACAACATCGGCAGCGCACGCACCGTGTCCTCCAGATGCGCATAGCGCCGTGCGACCGTCGGAAGATCGATGCCGGCCGCTGAGTACTCCTGCGCGAACCATCCGACGCCAAGTCCGCACACGGCGCGTCCGGCGGAGAGCACGTCGAGCGTCGCGATCTGTTTGGCGAGCACCGCCGGGTGATGACGGAACGCGGGTGAGACGAGCACGCCGAGGCGAACACGTTCGGTCACGGCAGCAAGCCACGCCAGCGCGGTGTACGGCTCCGGCAGATCGGCCCATGCCGGACCGATCTGTGGGATCTGACGGAGGTGATCCATCATCCAGATCTGATCCACGCCGGCGGCCTCGGCATCGACGGCGATGGAACGCAGACGATCGGCCAGTCGATCGCGTCCTCCCGGCCAATCGAAGTTCGACAGATGCAGCCCGATGCTGATCGTCGAGGCGTGCGGTTCACGCAGTTCTGGTGGCGCAGCAGGCGACGCGGTCGTGATGCGCGCCAGCGCCGCCGGAACGACGACGACCGGCTGCGGAGAGAGCACCGCCGACCACGGCTCGGCGACAACCGACTCGCGAATCGATGACCATCGCCGGAACTGGTTCGCGACGACGTCAGCGGCAACGGAAACAGGCCGAGCCGAGTTGCGCCGCCGGCACTCGGCAGGTGGCGTGTCGAAGACGACAGCGACGGAGGGCATGTCGGCGGCCTCGGCGCGGCGCCGCCACTCGGCGCGTCGTTCGGCGTCGAAGCCGAGCGTGTCGATCACCGTTGTCAGTCGCCGGCGCAGACGACGGGCGACGATCTCGTCGACGATTGCGAAGGCATCAGCCGATGCGCGGAGATCATGCTCCGTCTCGCCGACGACGGCGCGCAGCGAGTCGCTCGACACGATCTGATTCGCGGCGAAGTTGTCCGCTGCCCACGTCGACTTGCCCGAAGCCACCGGACCGACCAGCACGACCAGCGAAGGTGAGGGGATTACGAGCGGTTCGCCGATCGAGCCAGGCTATTCGCCTACGTCACTCGGGAGCGAGAGGTCCTCAGGCAGGAACGAGTTCGCGACGATCGACTTCGGGACGAAGCACATCGTTGCTCAACCGGAACCCAACACCTCGGACGGTGTGGATGAAGCGCAGTTCCGGGGCTCGCAGCTGCAGCTTGCGACGCAGGTTCGACAGGTGCACATCGACGACGTGGGTGTCGCCGACCCAGTTCGGGCCCCACACCTCTTCGAGGAGTTGCGTCCGTGCGCAGACCTCTGACGGTCGGCGGCACAGTTGCTCGAACAGCGCGAACTCGATGCGAGTCACGGGGATGTCGTGATTGCGAACGCGAATCTCCTTACGGCCGACGTCGACCGTCAACGGTCCGAGCGTGATGACCGATGCGTGGATCGGATCCCAACCGGAATGCAGTTGACGGGGGCGGCGCAACAAGGCTTGGCAGCGGGCAGCGAGCTCGTCGGGGTTCACGGGAGTGGACACCACGTCGTCAGCACCGGCGCGCAGGGCTCGAATCCGCATGTTGTCGGCATCGGGGGGAGCGATGCCGACAACATACGAGTCCGTGAGCTCACGCATCGTGTCGAACAAGCTGCCGCCGTGCGGGCTTGGCAGCTGCAAATCGACCATGACGACATCGGGAGAGAACGAGGTGGCCAGTGTCAGTGCGGCGGGCCCTTCGGTCGTAGCACTGACTGAGAAACCGCGGGTGCGCAAGGCGGCCGAGGCAACCCGACGCAACAGCGCGTCGCTCACCGCCAGGAGCACTCGTGGTGCCAGTTGTGCATCCGGTTCCATTGTGTTTATCTTCCGCCTCGTGGTTGTCGGTGCAGTGCCCCGAATTCCAATGCCTACACAGGAGTTATCGGCAGGCGATGCCCCACCTGAAGGACGGATTTGAAATGTTCGGTGCGGCGGGCAACGCGCTCGTCGCGACGGTCCGGTCGTCGGTCGCGTCACGCTCAGCGGTCGATGCGCGCGAGCGTGCATCGATCGACGCGTTCCTCGCGGCGTTCGACGCGCTGATCGAGGATGGCAAGTACCCACTCGACGAGCACGCCGCGCTGACGCACGTCACCGCGTCGGCAATCGTCACCAGTGACGCCGGCGTTCTGCTCCATCGGCACAAGCGGTTGTCGATGTGGTTGCAGCCGGGTGGTCACATGGATGCGGACGAGACACCGTGGGATGCAGCGCGACGCGAGACGATCGAGGAGACCGGGATCGCGCCGGTCGCCGGAGCCCTCATGGGATCAACCGAGAACACGCTCGTCCATGTCGACGTCCATCCCGGCCCGCGGGGTCACACGCATCTCGATCTCCGCTACCAGTTCACGTCGCCGGCGATCGCGCCGAACCCACCGGAAGGTGAGAGCCAAGAGGTCGCCTGGTTCTCGTGGGCCGATGCGATTGCGATCGCCGAGCCCGGTCTGGAAGGCGTGCTGCGCGCCCTGCAACCCGGTGAACCCGTCATCCGGCCCGCCGACACGAGCGACGCGCCGTCATGTGCGCACGTGTACACGCGCTCGAAGGCATACGCGCTTGCGGAAGTACCCGAGCCGCACACAGAGCCGGACATCGCGACGTGGATGGGCGAGGTCGCGATACCGACGATGGACGTATGGGTCGCCGATCTCGATGGTGTCGTCGTCGGTCAGATGATGCTCGCGCCGGGATGGTTGCATCACCTCTACATCGACCCGTCGTGGATCGGTCGCGGTCTCGGCGACCGGTTCATGGCTCTGGCTCGCGAGCGACAACCCGACGGGTTCCAGTTGTGGGCGTTCCAGAGCAACGTGCGCGGGCGCCGTTTCTACGAGCGCCACGGCTTCACCGCCGTGGAGTTGACTGATGGATCAGGAAACGAAGAGCGCTGGCCGGACGTCTGCTACGCCGGCTGAATGACCGCCCGCGCGCGCCTGGCCTGG
The DNA here is from genome assembly GCA_036403055.1 of Ilumatobacteraceae bacterium. Classification (GTDB taxonomy): domain Bacteria; phylum Actinomycetota; class Acidimicrobiia; order Acidimicrobiales; family Ilumatobacteraceae; genus JAENVT01. The sequence goes on from DASWRR010000131.1 coordinate 10,897, forward strand.
TCCGGAGAGTGGAAATTCAGCTATCGTTTCCACAATGGCCACGATGGCGGAGGTCGCCAAGCACGCAGGAGTCGGGATCGGCACCGTCTCGCGCGTCCTCAGTGGCAGCCCGAAGGTGAGCGACACGACGCGCATTCGGGTGCAGTCGTCGGCCGATGAGCTCGGCTACAACCGGCCACGAAAATCATTGACTGAGAAGGGGAAAGGCGGTCGGCTGGTCGCGGTTCTGGTGCCCTTCTTCGACGAGAAGTCGGCGTTCCAGCGGATCCGTGGCATCGTGTCGCGACTCGCTCCATACGGGTGTGCCGCGGTGATCCACAACGTCGAGTCGCCTGCGCAGGCGCGGTCAAAACTCGTGGAACTTCCACACAACTTGATCTTCGACGGCTTGATCGTGATCTCGTTGCCGTTGGTCGGCGACGAAGGTGACCGGCTCGTCAACGCCCGCTTCCCGACGGCGCTCGTCGACACCTCGTATCCGGGTCTGCCGAGCGTGTGCATCGACGACCGAGCGGGCGCGTCGTTGGCAACCAAGCACCTGATCTCGCTCGGTCACAAGCGAATCGCGTTCGTCGGCGAGCCGCCGCACAACGCGTTCGGCTTCATCGCCGGCGCCCGGCGAGAGGAAGGTTTCCGGTCGACCATGGCCGAAGCCGGCCTCCACGTTCCTGCATCACTGGTCAGGTACGGCGCGTACCTTCACTCCGCCGCGCGTCAGATGGCGACCGAACTGCTGTCGTTGCCGGACCGGCCGACTGCAATCGTCGCGGCCAGCGACGTGCAAGCCGTCGGGTGCCTCGAAGCTGCGACACAACTCGGCATGAACGTCCCCGAAGAGCTCTCGGTCGTCGGTTACGACGACATCGACCTGGCGGCGATCATGGGACTGTCGACCGTGCGTCAGCCGTTGATCTACTCGGGTGAGCGAGGTGCCGATCTCGTGCTCGAAGCACTGTCGATGCGCAACCGTCAGCCGAACAACGAGATGCTCGAACTGGAACTGGTCATCCGATCAACGACCGCAGCCGTGAAGAGACGAGGAACACGATGAGCAACAACCCGACCGACAACAGCCTGTGGTGGCAGAACGCAGTGGTGTATCAGCTGTACCCGCGGTCGTTCGCCGACAGCAACGGCGACGGGATCGGCGACTTCGAGGGCATCCGCGCCCATCTCGATCATCTCCGGGATCTCGGCGTCGACGCGATCTGGCTGAGCCCGTGCTTTCCGTCGCCGCAAGCCGATCATGGCTACGACGTCGCCGACTACTTCGACATCGAGCCGATGTACGGGACGCTCGCTGATTTCGACCGCACGCTCGCGGCTGCCAAAGAGCGAAACATCCGCATCATGCTCGACATCGTCCCGAACCATTGCAGCTCCGACCATGCATGGTTCCAGGCTGCGCTGAAGGCCGCGCCAGGTTCGCCGGAGCGAGCCCGCTACTGGTTCAAGGACGGCAAGGGACCGAACGGCGACGAGCCGCCGAACAACTGGCGATCGATCTTCGGCGGACCGGCGTGGACCCGCGTCACCGAGGCCGACGGCACGCCGGGCCAGTGGTACGAGCACAGCTTCACGCCGGGGCAACCGGACTTCAACTGGTACAACGAGGACGTCATCGACTACTTCGACCGGATGCTGCTGTTCTGGTTCGACCGCGGCGTCGAGGGGATCCGCGTCGACGCCGTACCGGTCCTCGGCAAGGACCGGGCGATGCCCGACGTCGGTCCGCGGCCGCCGGGTCTCACCGACGCGCAGGCGTGGGGGCTCAACCCGTACGCCCACTTCCATCCATCGGCGCATGTCGTGTGGAAGCACTGGCGGGCGTTGATCGATCAGTACGAGGCCGATCATCAGGGACGCCATCTCGTCATGATCAGCGAGTCGTACGGTACGCCGGAAGTCACTCGCTCGTTCTTGCAAGGCGACGAGTTCCACCAGAACTTCGCCTTCGAACTCATGCTGATCACGTGGCAGGCCAAGCCGATGCGCGACGCGATCGCGGGTTCGCTCGACATGCTCGAATCCGTCGGCGGCGCGCCTGCGTGGACGTTGAACAACCACGACACGCAACGCATCGTCACGCGCCTCGGGCGTCTCAACGCGAACGATCCTGCTGCGTGGACGGGGAACAACCTCCTCTACGTCGATGCGCCGATCGATCTCGACCTCGGGCGTCGGCGGGCGCGTGCTGCGATCACCTTGACTGCGGCGTTGCCGGGCGCGCTCTACCTGTTCGAGGGTGAGGAGATGGGTCTCGAGGAGTACCTCGACATGCCGGCGGACGCCCGCGAAGATCCGTTGTTCTTCCGCAGCAACGGCGAGCAGATCGGGCGCGACGGTTGCCGTGTGCCGCTTCCGTGGACGTCGGACCCGACCACATCGTTCGGGTTCTCGCCGCCGAACGCAGCGCCGCCGTGGCTCCCGCAGCCGCCGAACTGGGGCGAGCACTCGGTCGAGCGCGAGGTCGCCGACCCGCATTCGATGCTGGCGTGGTACCGCACGCTGATGAGCCATCGCCGATTGCTCTCGGGCGACTTGCAATGGGTCGACGTCGACCTTCCCGAGTGCCTGGCCTTCGAACGCGACGGCGTGCTGGTCATCGCCAACGTCGGGTCAGAGCCCGTCGACCTTCCGGCAACGCTGACGGCGGCTCGCAGCGTCATCCTGGCGACGCAACCAGAGACCACGCTCACGCACCTGCCGTCGGACACCTGCGTCTGG
>DASWRR010000132.1:0-3772 GCA_036403055.1 Ilumatobacteraceae bacterium
TAACGGCGGTCCGCAGGCCACGGACACCGCGACCGTGTCGATCGCCGGTCCTGCGGCCTGGACCGCGTACGTCGCGAACAACCTCGACAACACGGTGACCCCGATCAATCTGCGTACCCTCGTCGCCGGTCCGGCGATTGCCGTCGGTGACGGCCCCGACGCCGTGGCGATCACGCCCGACGGCAAGACCGCCTACGTCGCGAACGGAAACACCAACACCGTGACCCCGATCGACACCGCGACCAACACGCCGGGGCCTGCGATCCAGGTGGGTTCCCAGCCCTTCTCGATCGCGATCACGCCCGACGGAACCACCGCATGGGTCGCGAACTCCGGCGACGGCACGGTGACGCCGATCAACGTCGCGACCAACACCGCGGGGGCACCGATCACGATTCCCCTTGGCGTGAGTCACGTGACCGTTTCTCCCGACGGCGCGACGCTGTACGTCACCGGAGATCCGAACGTCACTCCGGTCAACCTGGCGACGAACACCGTGGGCGCCTCCCTCGTCAACGTCACCAATCCGAACGGGACGGCAATCACACCGAACGGCTCGGACCTCCTCACGACGAACCGCAACAACTTCGTGACGGTGCAAGACACGACGACGCACGTCCGAACCACTGACTTCGTCCTGAACGCCTCTTCCGGGGATGTGGCGATCACGCCGAACGGGGCGACCGCGTACGTCGCGTACACGGCGCCCGGCGAAGGTGGCGTCGTACCTATTGACATCGCCACCGGCAACCCGGGCGCGAAGATCAAGACCGGCCAGGCCGGGATCGGCACCGCGATCACGCCCGACGGCAAGACCGCGATCGTCACGAACCTGTTCGACCACAGCGTCACGCTGGTGTCAACCGTGACGAACACCGCGGGCGCGACGATCCAAGTCGGCACCAACCCGTTCGCGGTCGCGGTGACGCCGGACCAGGCGCCGATTGCCCGTTTGCACGTCACCCGAGCGCCGCTCGGTCAGGCCGCGACGCTCGACGCATCCGCGTCGACCACTCCGTTCGGGACGCGTGCGGCGTACATATGGGACTTCGGTGACGGGACGAAGGCATTGACGTCGTCGCCGATCACGCAACACATCTACAACGAGGCGACCGACACGGCCTCGGTGACGGTCGTCAACTCGGCGGGAACTTCGGCCGGGCGGACGTTCACCGGTCGGACCGTGAGCAACAACGGCGGCGCGAGCGCGACGGCCTTTGCGCTCGCATCGCTCGCCGCCGGCGGTCCCGTCGTCAACGCGGTGCTCCCGGCAGTGGGCGCCACCGGCGGTGGCACCCACGTGACCATCACCGGATCCAACCTCGCCGGCGCGACGAGCGTCGAGTTCAACGGTAAGCCGGCCACGTTCACGCAGGCCAGTAGCACGTCGCTCCTCGCCACCACACCCGCGGCGGGCGTGGCGCAGATCGCCGACGTCATCGTGACGACGGCCGCGGGTTCGTCGGCGCTGTCGCCGGCCGACCGGTTCACCTTTACGAACGCGACTCCACCGGCAACGTGCTCGAGCGCGCTGTGCGTGGTCGTCGTGCACCCTCCGGCCATCCCGGTCACGGCATACGGGACGATGAGCACGTCGTGCAGCGCGTGCACCGTGACCGCGTCGGCCGGCCTCGGCGCCCTGGGCGGCGCCTGCGGGTCCGTACCCCAGGTCGTGATTTCGATGAGCTCGACCGTTTCCGGGACCGCGGCGTCCGAAATGCTCGCAGTTATCACGGCCGCGGGCGCCGAATTCGGTGGAGTCCACTCCGTGTGCGCGGTCTACGTCTTGGGTGGCACGCCCGTTGGAGGCCATACGGCGACGGCCACAGCCGCCGCGGCACCGACGACGATCACGCTGAGCTCGTGCACGGCAACCCACGGAACGGCGCCGTGCATCATGGCCGACACCACGACGAACGGCACGGTCACGACGCGGATCAAGCTGCCGGCCAACCGGAAGTACAAGCTCGAGGTTGCAGCCGTCGCACCGACGGTGACGAAGCTGAGCCCGATCTCGTCGGCCATCGGACCACTCCTGCAGGTGGTCGGCACGAACCTCGGGAATGTGACGTCGGTTGTCATCGGCGGCCAGCGGGCACCCATCCTCTTCCGCCTGTCCAAGAGCATCGTGGTCGGCATTCCTGCCGGTGCGCAGTCCGGCCCGGTCTCGTTGATCACCCCGGCGGGCGTGGTCACGACGCAACAGGTCGTGACGATCACGCCCTAGTTGTAGTCGGCCACGTTCACCAGTGGTCACTACCAATTCAGTTGCGATCCGCGGCTGTCACAATGCGGTGACGCGCCTGCGGGGATAGTGCACACCTGTCTCGCAGACGAGATTTCTGGCGAGCAGGACCGACAACCGAAACCTTGAAATCTTTGACCGTTGCTCCGGACCCCGGTGACGGCTGACCACGCCGCGAAGTCGGCGTAGCCGCGTCCCAATATCCGGTGAAGGAGCTCGTGGCATGCACGTGTCCGATCGAGGCGACGACTCTGTGCCAGGCCAAAGTGCGGTGGCCGGTTGCCGCACGAGAGACCCCGTCAGCACGAGTGCGAACCACTGGTCAGGTAGGTCGTTCCGTCGACGTGGAATCATCGCGGTCGGCGTGGCGACCTTCGCCGGTGCTTTTGTTGCCGCTACCGCGGTTCCTGCGTGGGCACATCGCCCGTTGGCCTCGGGACGCTCGATGTGTTCGGACGGCGACCACACGATCACCTGGTCCATTGGCAACAGCGAAACCAACCTCACGATGCACATTGCGTCCGCGGTCGCCACTCGCGGGACGCGTCAGTTCGGCGTCACCGGCTACTCGGACGTTGCCGGCCACGCCCAGACTTCGGCGGAGACCATCGTTCCCGGCGCGCTGACGGGCGACATCACGTTGTCCGTGCATGCGATCTGGTCTGACGGCTTCCACGCTGCGGCATCCGCGTCGGTCACGTTGGCGTCGACGTGTTCGCCACCGACAACGAGCACCAGCACCTCAGAAGTACCGACGACCACAACCACCACCTCGACGACGACGATCGCGCCGACGACGACCACCTCAGCGGCTCCATCCAGTTCGACGATGACGACGTCGACGACGTTCGCTCCGTCAACGACCGTGTCGAGTACCCCGGTAGGCCCTGCGGGCTCGACCGTCACGCCGACGTCAACCGTTTCCCCGATCACGGCCCTGCTGGGTCCCACCTCGACGTCGCTGTCCGCGCGCACCGGCACGAACTCCAGTACGGGCTCTCTGCCCTTCACCGGCAGTACGGACTCCGGACCGATTCTGGGCCTTTCATCGCTCGCGGCAGGTGCACTCGCCCTCGCCGTGGCCCGCCGCCGACACCGAACGCGATAGCCCCACCCCGACGAGTTCGAGACGATCCTCCAGGATCGCGAGCGGGCCTGCGAACGAGCAGAGCCGGCGTGAGACAATGCGCTCGTGGCGGGCTCGGAACGAGCGATCAAGAGTGTGCGGTTGCTCGGTGGCGTACACGCGGTCGCCCTCGACGACTCGGCGATCGACCTGCCCAGCGTGAGCCAGCGGCGGTTGCTCGCGATCCTGGCGCTCCACTCGCCGCGTCGGCTGCGGTCAGAGTGGCTGGCCGATGTCTTGGGGATCTCGCCCGGCGCGTTACGGATGTCGGTCTCCAGGCTGCGAACGGCCATCGGTGGAGCAGTCTTGCAAACGGCGAGCACGGGCTACTCGGTGGTGACCGACGTCGACGTGTCGCAGTTTTCGGAGGCCGTCGCCGGCGCCGCCGATGCCGACGATCG
>DASWRR010000133.1:0-6450 GCA_036403055.1 Ilumatobacteraceae bacterium
AATTGGCGAACCTCAACGGCACGCCAGCTGGTTTCGCGGCCTCGGGGTCGACCGTCGCTGATGATCCGTCGACGACGGATTGCGACGAATCCTTGCTGTTGCTGCGCAAGCCGGACGGCACCATCCAGTACAAGGCGCTCAACACCGTCGACCCGAGTGGCATCAACGGTCAGTCCGTGTACATGGGCGGCGACGGCGCGGACCGCGTGTTCGGCGGCAACGACAACGACACGTTCTGGGGTGGCGCCGGCAACGACGTCATCGAAGGCGGCGGCGGCGACGACGTGGCACTCGGTGGCGACGGTAACGACATCATCACCGACCTGTCTGGAGCCGACGTCCTCAAGGGCGGACCGGGCAACGACGCGATCGATGGCGGCATCGGCGACGACATCCTGCTCGGCGCCGACGGTCAGGACTTCATCAACGGCGGGGCCAACGACAACGAATCGTTTGCCGGTCCTGGCAACGACTTCATCATCGCCGGTCAAGGCGCCGACGCAGTCTTCGGTGACGGCGGCGACGACTGGATCGAGGGTGGCACCGGTCAAGACCTGTTGCAAGGCGACCACGGAGCACCGTTCTTCGACGACCCCGCACAGGTCGCACCTGGCAACGACATCTTCATCGGTCAGCCGGGCGAGAACGACTACGACGCCGAAGGCGGCGACGATGTCATGTCGCAGAACGCAGCGATCGATCGCAACGCCGGCGCCGGCGGGTTCGACTGGGCTTTCCACCAGTACGACACGGTTGGCGGCGACGACGACATGGAGATCAACAACAACCTCGTCGGCTTGCCGATCCAGGTCGTTGTGAACCGCGATCGTTGGCAGGAGACGGAAGCGGATTCCGGCAGCCAGTTCAACGACAGCATCAAGGGCACATCCGTTGCGCCGTCGAGCATCGGCGGCGCCGGCTTCACCGGTTGCGACGCGATCGATCAGGCCGGTCTCAACCGCATCAACGGGCTCGACCCCTTGGTGCCTGCGTTGACGACCGACCCAGCACCGATCGCCGCAGCGTCGGCACCTGGCCAGTGCCCGCTGAGCGGAAACGTCTGGGGCGACGGCGACGTCCTCCTCGGCGGTCTCGGCAGCGACACGATCGAAGGTCGCGGCGCCAACGACATCCTCGACGGCGATCGGTACCTCCAGGTCCGCATCAGCGTCCGCACGAACCCGGCCGACCCGACGACGGAGATCGGCACCACCGATCTGATGGAGGGCAAGGCCAAGGTCATGCAGACGCCGACCGGACCGACTCCGGCCACCGGCAACTTCGGACCAGGCACCACCAACATGACGTTGCAGCAAGCGGTGTTCGCCGGGCTCGTCGATCCGGGCAACCTGGTCGCCGTTCGTGAGATCATCACGCCGGCTGCTGGGCCTGCCGACTGCGACGCCGCCGCTCCGGTGAACTGCGATACCGCAGTCTTCTCCGGTCCTCAAGCCGGTTACCAGATCGTGAACGTCGCTGCGGCAGCACCAAGCGCTGCGGATCCGGGCGGCCGGTTGGCTTCCGTGCGAGTCACGGACAACCGCGCTGTGCCGACCGATGGCGTCGACACCCTTCGTAACTTCGAGCAGTTGAGCTTCTGCCCGACACCTGGGGCGACGAGGGGTACGTGTGCAGTCGCACGGACGATCGTGAGGGTTGCACCGAAGATCACCGTGACGCCGGCGACACTGACGGCATTCGCCGCCACTGCACTCAACGGCACGTCCGCAGCGAAGACGATCACGGTGGGCAACACCGGATTCGCCGACCTCACGGCGAGCCTCGCCTTCAGCGGTCCGGACGCTGGTTCGTTCGCGGCAACGGGATGCACCGCACCGGTACCTGGCGGTACATCGTGTGTAGTGAGCGTGACCTTCAAGCCGACGTCGCTCAGTCCGACGGCGGCGAAGAGCGCAACGTTGACCATCACCTCGAACGACCCGGTCACACCGACCAAGACGTTCGCGGTCAGCGGGACTGCAGTCGATCCCATCATCACGCTGACGCCGTCGGCGGTCACCTTCGCCACCCAGAACGTGGGAACGAACTCGGCCGCTCAAACGATCGTCGTGAAGAACACGGGGGCCGCTGCGGTCACGACGAGTCCGGTGGTTCTCGGCGGTGCCAATCCGACGCAGTTCACGATCACCAACCCGGCGAGCACCTGCGTCACAGGCAGGGCTCTCGCGGCAGGTGTGTCGTGCAACATCACCGTCCGGTTCAATCCGACCGGAACGACGTCAGGGTCGAGGGCGGCAACGCTCACGGTCGTGAGCTCCACCGGCAGTAGCTTCGCAGCCACTCTGACCGGCACGGCGGCGACGCCACCGACGATCGCGGCGCTCACCAACATCGCCTTCGGCCGGCACCCGATCAACAGCACGACGACGACCACCGAGACGGTGAGGAACAGTGGGATCGATCCGCTGATCATCAGCAGCGTCGCGGTCAGTGGGCTCACGAGCGCCCCGACGACCGTGTCGCTCAACACCTGCGTCGACCCCGTCGCCGCAGGTGCGACGTGCCAGCTGATCGTCACATTCCATCCCACGGTTGCGGTCAACTCGACAGCAACGGTGACGATCACCAGCAATGCCAGTAACAACCCGCGGACGTTCCAGGTCACGGGTCGGACGTAGCAGTATCGAGCCGTGGTGTGGGGTGTTCACAGCCCCGCACCACGGCCCAGGGTCGACGTCCTGGACAGGTGCGTTCGTCCGGCGTGCCCGACGCCATTTTCTTGGACCCGCCCACCGTCCCCCGGGATGTCGACGACGATGCCCTCTCTCACCGATGAGAGGGCATTGTCGCGTCAGCGGTCGCGCCAGGAGCCCGAACTGATCCTCCGGAACTCGTCGGTCCCGGAGTACTCGTAGGCCCACGCCTCGACGCCGCTCGTGGTGGTGACCGTGACCCTGCGGAACAGGTCGACGACGGCTCCCTCGACTTCGTCGAGCAACGCCAGACCTTCCTCGAGACGGTCGGGTCGCAACGAGTACAAGCGTCCGTTGATCGTGCCGTCCGCGCCGAATCGCGCGGCAGGGTAGCCGTGGCCCGTGTCGTAGAGCGCGCCGCCGACCGAGGTGTCGTCGCCCTCGTCGATCGTGAACGGCTCGAGGAAGTGCCAACGCTGCTCACCGGGTCGCAACGTCCCGTAGACGAAGAGTCGGTTGATCATTGCACCGGACGGTGATGCCCGACCGAGGGCGGCTGCAGCAGCAAGCGTTGGCGCGGTGTGCACCCTTCGATCAGGTCCGCCGGCCACGACTCGTGCGACCAGGCCGAGTTCCCGGGGGAGTACTTGTACAGCAACGTTCGTCGCTGACGCGGGGCCTGCCAACCGGCAGTGCCGTGCGTCAGCGCCTCGGTGAAGATCACGACATCGCCGGCTTGCAACGGAACCTCGATCGCCATCGCCGCGGCAACGCGCGCCGGCGTCGGGAAGTTCGCCTTGTGGCTGCCGGGCACGCACAGGAAGCCGCCGCGGCCTGGCAGGTGATCGACGAGCGCCCACTGCACCGCGACCAGCCCCGTGCGGATGTTGCCGCCGTCGACGGTGTAGTACTGCGCGGGGTCGAACGGTTTGCCGCCGCCGTGCAGGCTGAGCCCTGTGGTGCCGGGCCGCATGATGATCCCGTACGCATGATCGAGACGAACGTTGCTGCCGCACAGTTCGAGCACGATGTCGAAGATCCCGTCGTGATCCAGCAGGTCGCGAAACCGGCGCGCGGTTGCGAGATGGTTGCCGAACCGCTGGCTCATGATGTCGTCACCGGGCTCGGGTACGCCGAGCACGTCGACCGCGATGTTCAGTGCCTCGATGTCGCCCGTCGAGAGGACGGACCTGCGGACGAGGTAGCCCTGGATGTCGAAGCGATAGCGCTCCTCCGGCGTCATCAGTCGTCGGGGTGCTCGATGGCGTCGAGGAACGCATCGACGTCGTCGTCTTCTCCGCCGACCAACCAGATCACGAGCCCGTCGTCGTTGTCCTCGTCCGGCTCGTCGTCCTTCCACGGCAACATGCCCTCGACGCTGTAACGATCGACGGTGATGTCGTCGTTGTCGTCGACGACCGGCGCGACGATGGCCAGTTCGACCTCGGCATCAGGCGGCTGATCTTGCAAGATCTCGATGAGTTCACTGACGCGCATGACGGCATCTTACTTCAGGACTCTGCCAGCCATCCGGGTGCGTGGTCGAGCAAGAACAGGCTCACTTCCTTGCATCTGTCGAGCGTTTCACAGAACGGCGTCTCTTCTCCGAGCAGCACATCGGCAAGGTCGACCGTGATGCGCGCGACCATGGACAAGCTGCGTTCGGGGGCATCGGTCACGCTCGCGAACGAGTCGATGGCGGACACTTCGACCGGCAGATCCAAGCCGCCGACACCCGCGATCTCCGTCGCCAGCACCAGCAGATCTGGCGGCTCGGGCAGCGGCGGCAGCGTCCAGGTGAACAGCAACGGGAACGTGAACCCGCGAGGCGGGTCGGCGTCCGGATCGTCTTGTTTGATGACCTCGTCCTCGAATCCCAGCAGCGCACGCGGGTCGACCTCGAGTGACAGATGAAGGTCGATCGGTCCGTTGCACGCCTCTTCCGGATGCAGATCGACCTCCCACAACTGCCGCAAGGAGTACGTCTCGACGAAGTGCCGCTCGTCGTGGACGTGGAACCCGTGGTCCACGGCGTGGCTCTTCAGCTCGGCGACGAATCCGGCGACATCGATGACTGCCACGGCTGTCGACACTACCGTGAGCGGCGATGATCGCCGACCGTCTTGGCCTGTTGCACGAGTTGGCCGACGCCGTCGCTGTCGCCATGCGGAATGTCACCGACTGGGGCCCGTCGGGCGCGCGTGAGGGTCAGTACGCACTCGACGTCACTGCCGACGACGCCGCACTCGAGGTGCTCCGCCGCACCGGCGTCGGTGTGCTGTCGGAGGAGAGCGGCTTCGATCCAGGCTCGTCCGGTGAGATCGTCGTGATCGACCCGATCGACGGCTCGACCAACGCGAGTCGCGGCATCCCGTGGTTCGCGACGTCGTTGTGCTTCGTCGACGAAGATGGACCTGCGGTCGCCCTCGTCGTCAACCAGTCGAACGGAGTCCGCTACTCCGCCGAGCGCGATGGAGGAGCGTGGTGCGGTGAGCGACGCCTTCGCCCTTCAGGTTGCACCGAGCTCGCCGACGCGATCGTCGTCGTGTCCGCGGTCCCACCGCCCGACGTCGGTTGGGCGCAGTTCCGCGCGCTCGGAGCCTGCGCGTTGGATCTGTGTGCCGTCGCTGACGGCGTTGTCGATGGATACGTCGACTTCGGTAGCGATCAACATGGGCTGTGGGACTATCTCGGCGGCTGGCTCATCTGCCGCGAGGCCGGCATCGACGTGGTCGACGCATTCGATCGCGACATGCTGCACATGGACCACGCGGCACGCCGCACGCCGGTGGCGGCCGCGACGCCGGAACTGGCCGCTGCCCTGCTCGCCGTCCGGCGGCCGCGCTTGTAGGCTGACCGTTCCGCTTCGGCGGGCGCATAGCTCAGTTGGTTAGAGCACCGCCCTTACAAGGCGGGTGTCGGGGGTTCGAGTCCCTCTGCGCCCACTCTCCTGCTGCGTCATTTCCCGATCGGTGCCGACGCGACGGTGGCCCGGATCTCGACCTGCCGGTGTGGCTCGAGCCATGGGCTCTTGGCACCACCGTCGGGTTCGCCCCATGTCACCGAGACTCGGGTTCCTGGCTTGGCGTACTCGGGCTCGACGACGGCGAGCGAGAGCATCGCTCGCTCGTTCCAGCTGACACCCGTGTACGTAGAAGCGCCGATCGTCCGACCTTGATCGTCATGGACGGCGTCGTACTGCCATGTCGCGTACGTTGCGCGTGGGAACTCGATGTACAGCGCCGGCAGCTGATCCGGCTCGAAGTACGACTCGATCGCTCGAGCAACATCGGCGGGATCCCACACGAGGGTCACCTTGCGCCGATGGTCGTCGCCGGCCGTCCGCTCGAGTGCTTCACGTCCGACGAAGTCGTGGTCGAACTTGATCACGTTTCCGTAGCCGAGCTCCCGCGGCGTGAAGTAGTAGTCCTCGATGTTCGGCGCGTTCAAGCTGCCGCCGAGGGCCCACGTGACCTCCTCGCTGGTGGCGGGCAGCCATTCGCGGAAGGGACGAAGATCCTCACCGGTGAAGATCGCCGGCATCGGGCGCGGGATCCAGCCGAGCTCCAACGCATTGGTGAAGTACGCGAGCGACCCGACACGACGAAGGTTGAACTCCGCGCCGGCGCGAAGAATCGCTTCCTTGACGGCGGGACCCTCGTCCCACGGCCCGAAGAACTCGCACCCGGGGTTGCCGGCCATCGTGTGCCGCTGAGCCCACACGTGATGGCCTGCGATCGTGACGGGGAAGATCTCCGACCAGGGCGCGTTGGGCAGGGGCTCGCCGGTGAGCTGC
>DASWRR010000134.1:0-1782 GCA_036403055.1 Ilumatobacteraceae bacterium
GGAGGTCAACGTCGGCGCTCGCGATGTCTACATCGGCACGATGGTCGCGGCCGCCGAGATGATCGAGGCAGGCGTGACATCGTTCGCCGACCACTACTTCTTCATGGAAGAAGCTGCTCGTGCCGTCGAAGAAAGTGGCATCCGCGCCAACCTCGGGTCCGCGTTCTTCAGTTCGCAGGGCGCTGAGGGCTTGGCCGGGTCGGTGGTGTTCGCCGAGGAGTGGAACGGACGCGCCGGCGGTCGGATCACGACGTGCCTCGCACCGCATGCCCCCTACACCTGCAACGACGACGACCTGCGCGGTGCGGCCGACGCCGCTCGACGTCTCGGCGTGCGCGTGCACACGCACGCCGCGGAGGACATGCATCAGACAGGGCTCAGCGTCGATCACCGCGGGATCACACCGATCCAGGTGCTCGACGAGACCGGCGTGCTCGACGCCGGTGCGATCATCGCCCACGGGAACGGCATCCTCGAATCGGACATCGAGGTGCTCGCAACGCATCGTGATCGAGTCGGCGTGACACACGGACCGAAGGGCTACCTCAAGTACGCGCTCGGGCCGTTGACGCCGATCCGCGGATTGCTCGCTGCCGGCGTGCCCGTCGGGTACTGCACTGACGGCGCGGCGTCGAACGCGACACTCGACGTGTTCGAGAACATGCGCATCACTGCGCTCACGCAAAAGCATTCAGCGCACGACGCAACGTGGTTCGGCAGCGGAACCGCGTTGCAGATCGCCGGGCCCGGTGCCGCCGCGGTGATGGATCAGGCGAGTTCGATCGGCGAGCTGCGCGTCGGCTCCCGCGGTGACGTCATCCTCGTGGATGTGTCGGGCTTCCACTGCCAGCCGCTGCACGACCTTGCGGCAACGCTCGTGTACTGCGTCATGGCATCGGATGTGCGCACGACCATCGTCGACGGCAAGGTGTTGATGCGCGATCGTCGGCTGACGACGATCGATCGCGACGCGCTGCTGACAGAGTTCCGCGAGCGAGCCGCAGCGCTCACCGATCGGTCTCACGGGCGAACCATCCAGGGCTACACGACCTGACGGGTCGCCGGCCCGCCGCGTAGTCTTGACGCGTGGACACGGCGTTCTTCGAGATCGTCCGCAACGCGTTCGAGGGCTTCGTCGCCGGGGTCGACGGTCGCCGCAACGTGTACGTGCACAGCCGCGGCCTCAAGGTCTGGTTCGACGACGACACGCGCGAGCACTACGAAGCGCAGTTGATCCGCGTCGACGGAGAAGTGCAGTTGGAGATCGGCTTTCACTGCGAGCATCCCAAGGCCCCGCAGAACGAGGAAGTGCTGCGTCGCCTGCTTGCCGCCGAGTCGGTGTGGAGGCGAGAGCTCGGCGAGGCCGCGGTCGCCGGAGAGTTCATCGGACGTGCCGGTTGGCGCAGGATCTCGGAGGTGTGGCCACCGCCGGACGCGGACGCGATGGACGAGGCGATCGAGGCGGCCGCTCGACTCGCGGACTACGTGATTGCGTTGGAGCCGGTGCGCCGTACTGCCGGCCGTTGACCGATCGGGGGCGACCGACTCTCGATTCGCCAGCACTTCGTGCGAGAGTCGGTGTCGTATGGCTCCACTGCCGGTGATCACGCTGGCCGGGCTCGGGGTGGGCGGCCTGATGGGAGTGTTCGGGGTCGGCGGCTCCTCGGTTGCCACACCGGTGCTTTCACTCCTCGGTGTCCCGCCGCTGGCCGCAATCGCCTCGCCGCTCGCCGCAACGATCCCCGGTGCGATGTTCGCCTCCGTTCCGTACGTCCGGTCCGG
>DASWRR010000135.1:0-1903 GCA_036403055.1 Ilumatobacteraceae bacterium
GCGACGGCGCGGCTGTACGGCTGGCTGCTGGAGAACGCATCGCGCTTGCCCTCGTCGCTGAAGGTCAAGATCCGTGCGCAGACGGCGATCAGCGGAGGCGGTTGACTCATGGCACCGGCAATTGTAGGTGCCAAGATGAGCGGCGGATCGCAGCCCCACTGCGGTGCTGCACTGGGAGCATGCCGACCGTGGACTTCATCTTCATGCTCACACGGTCGGATGAAACGATCGTCGACTGCCTCGACACGTGGGACGCCATCGAGCACGTCGGCGTACGACACGCAGGCTTCAAGGACGTCGGGGTCGACAGCGCGACACTCGTCGAGTTGAACCGGCGGATGCAGGCGGCCGGGGCAACGACCTACCTGGAAGTGGTGAGCACGTCGGCCGAAGCGTGCCTTCGCAGTGCGCGCGCCGCAGTCGAGATCGGCGTCGACCGGTTGATGGGTGGAACCGCGGTCGCGGACATCCTCGCCATCATCGAAGGGTCCGGCATCGAGTACCTCCCGTTCCCGGGAGTCCCGACGGGACACCCGACGCAGCTCGGCGGTGACGCCGAGATCGTGCAGCGGCAGTGCGAGGAGTTCGACACGCTGGGCTGTGGTGGCGTCGATCTGTTGGCGTATCGCGCCACCGATGCCGACCCGCTCGATCTCGTGCGCGCCGCGCGCCGCGGCACCTCTGGTTACCTCGTCGTCGCCGGCAGCATCTCGACCGTCACTCAGATCCGCGACCTCGACGCCGCGGGCGTCGACGCGTTCACGATCGGATCAGCGGTGTTCGACGGTACGTTCTCGCCGAGGAAGGGCAGCACCGCCTCACAGCTTCGCGATGTGCTCGACACCGTGGCTCGATGACGCCGTTGTTGATGGGCGTCGACCTGGGCGCCGGTGGCGCGAAGGTGTCGGTCGTCGATGTGGATGGCAACACCCTTGGCGAGGGATCTGCGCCGATCCAGACGCACACACCACAGTTGGGCTGGGCGGAGCAGGATCCGCACGAATGGTGGACCGCGGCATGCAACGCGATTCGTGCTGCGGTGGCAGCCGCCGGTCGACCGTCATCCTCGATCGCGGGGATCGGCGTGTCGGCCGGCGCGCACATCGGCGTGCTCTGCGACGCCAGCGGAACTCCGTTGCGCCGGTCAATCCTGTGGAGCGACGGCCGCAGCGCGGCGGAGGCGACGGAGCTGCGCGACAAGGCCGACGCCCGAATCATCGAGCTCTCGATGAACCGTGTGAACCCGACGTGGCTGATGCCGCAGCTGTTGTGGCTCGCGCGCCATGAGCCCGAGGTCGTGCGCGAGACACGTCGGCTGTTCCTCGCGAAGGACTGGCTGCGGTTCAAGCTCACCGGCGATTGGCACACCGACTTCAGCGACGCGGTCGGCGCGATGCTGGTCGACGCGCCGGCACACACGTGGTCGGAAGAGCTGTGCGACATGGTCGGCTGGTCGAGGAGGACATTGCCGGCGATTGTCGACTCGACGAGTGTCGTCGGTGATGTCACCATCGCTGCCGCTGCCGAAACTGGCCTCGCCGCCGGTACTCCTGTCGTCTGCGGCAGCAACGACACGACCGTGGAACTGTTCGGCGCAGGTGCGATCGCGCCAGGCGAAGGCGCGGTGAAACTCGCGACGGCCGGAGTGATCTATCAGGTCGCTGCCGGCCCGCTCGTTCGGCCACCGGTGTCGTGCTATCCGCACATCATCGACGGGTTGTACTACACCGCGACGGGAATCAACTCGTGCGCATCGGCGCACCGATGGCTGCGCGATCAGTTCTTCGCCGACGTCGGGTTCGCCGGAATGGACGACCTCGCCGCATCCGTTGCGCCGGGAAGCGACGGATTGCTGTTCCACCCGTACCTCCAGGGCGAGCGAGCACCGCACTGGGACACGAAG
>DASWRR010000136.1:0-2999 GCA_036403055.1 Ilumatobacteraceae bacterium
GGTCTGGTACTCGAGCCCGGCCAGGAAGAGGACGGCCACGCTCGCGAAGCAGAGCGATGTGAACGGCGCCCGCCGGCGGAAATACAGAGGGACGACCGAGAGGATCACGAGCAGTACGGCGACGATGCTCGGGTCCTTGAACCTGAACCCGTTGCTGCTCGTGACCCAGAGCGACGGGATCGCGACCGCGAGCACGGCCACCGTCAGGATCGCGTCGAGGACCTTCGGATCGATCCCGCGCACGCGACGGCCGAATTGGCTGATCCGTATCGAGAGCGGCGGCCGTTCCACCTGATCAACGTACCTGTCGGGCCGGCCGCGGCCATCGGCCCGGAGAGTGACCCGCGCGTACATCTCGAGATGTACGCGGGGCGCGAATCGGTCGTGATCGACCACCTCGGGAGTGACAGCCGAAGCACCTTCGGGCCGACGACCCGGCGGCGTCGTGAGCGCATCGTGGTCACACCAGCCCGCCGGAGACGGGCACTCAGACAAGGAGACCCGCTCATGGCACTCACACTCACCCGCAACCAGGGCACAGACTCCGGCTACCGCGACAACGCCGTCGCCGCCTCCGCCGTCGATGCCACCAAGGTCTACGGCAAGGGCGAAGCCGAAGTTCGTGCCCTCGACGGAGTCACTGTCGACTTCGCGACTTCCCGCTTCACCGCGATCATGGGCCCGTCGGGCTCGGGCAAGTCGACGCTCATGCACTCACTCGCCGGACTCGACTCACTGACGAGCGGTTCGGTGTGGATCGGTGACACGGAGCTCGGTCGCCTCAACGACAAGAAGCTGACGCAGCTGCGGCGCGACCGCATCGGTTTCATCTTCCAGTCGTTCAACCTCCTGCCCACGCTCACGGCGATCGAGAACGTCACGCTGCCGATGAGCCTCGCCGGCCGCAAGCCCGACAAGGAATGGCTCGACACCGTCGTCGAGACCGTCGGGCTCCGCAACCGCTTGCACCACCGTCCGTCGGAGCTCTCCGGCGGTCAGCAGCAACGGGTCGCGGTCGCTCGAGCGCTCGCCAGCAAGCCGCACATCGTCTTCGCCGACGAACCGACCGGAAACCTCGACTCCAAAACGGGTGCCGAGATCCTCGCCTTCATGCGTCAGGCCGTGCGCGAGCTCGGGCAGACGATCGTGATGGTCACGCACGACCCGGTCGCCGCCTCGTACTCCGACCGTGCGGTCTTCCTCGCCGACGGCCGCATCGTCGACGAGATCGACGACCCCACTGCAGACAGTGTCTTCAACCGCATCCGCACGCTGGGAGAAGTGTGATGTTCAAGCTCACGATCAAGTCCATCCGGTCGAACCCGGCCCGTTTCCTCCTGACCGGCGTCGCCGTCATCCTCGGCGTCGCGTTCATGGCGGGAACACTCGTCCTGACCGACACCATCAAGCAGTCGTACAACAGCATCACCGCCAACGTCTACAAGTCGACCGACGCAGTGGTGCGGTCGTCACGACACATCGAGGCATCCAACAACGGTCTCGAGCAGCGCGGCACGATCGACGCCGCACTGGTCGAGAAGGTCCGGGCCACGCCCGGCGTCAAGGCGGCCGAGGCCCAGCAAACGGGTGTCGCGGTCGTCGTGGCACACAACGGCACGTTGCTCGACGCGAATCCCAACCGGACCGCCCCGATCGCTCTGGGTTGGCAGGACGCTCCTGCCCTCAACCCGCTGCAGATCGTGTCGGGTCATGCACCCCGCGCCCCGGACGACGTGGTCATCGACCGGGCGTCGTTCGACAAGGGCAAGTACGCGCTCGGTGAGAAGGTTCACGTGTTGAGCCAGGTCGGCTCGACCGAGTTCCGGCTCGTCGGGGTCGTCACCTACGGCGGCGCCAACAGCGCAGTCGGGGGCGCCCAGGTCGTGTCCTTCGTGCCGCAGACGGCGGCCAGGGTGCTGGGTACTCCGGGACGCGTCTCTGCGATCCAGGTCGTCGCGCAGCCCGGCGTCTCACAGCAGCAACTGGTGACGAATCTGCGCACCACGCTGCACGACCCGAGCACCGACGTCATCACCGGAGTCGCCGCGACGGACGAGACCCGTAAGGCAACCGGCGCGTCGTTGATGTTCATCAACATGTTCCTGATGACGTTCGCGATCGTGGCGCTCGTGGTCGGTTCGTTCGTGATCTACAACACGTTCTCGATCACGGTCGTGCAGCGCACCAAGGAGACCGCGCTGTTGCGGGCCATCGGTGCGAAGCGCAAGCAGGTCATGCGCTCGGTGATGCTCGAAGCACTGTTCACCGGGGTCTTCGCCTCGGCGGCCGGAGTGGTTGCGGGCATCGGGACCGCGCAGGGTCTGCGCTGGGTGCTCAAGGCGTTCAGCCTCGAGCTGCCGTCGGCGTCGACCGTCGTGCAGTCGCCGACCATCATCATCTCGATGGTCACCGGGATCGCGGTCACGTTGATCGCGGCCTACCTGCCCGCTCGCAAGGCGGCGAAGGTGGCGCCGATCGAAGCGCTGCGTGACTCGGCCGTCGACAACTCGGCCGGCTCCAAGCGCCGGATCGTGTTCGGTTCGATCTTCGGTGTGGCCGGTGCGTTGATGCTGGCCCAGGGCCTGTCCGGTGCCGGCATCGGCGCGGTCGGTCTGGGTGCGCTCGGCGTGTTCGTCGCCGTGGCCATGTTCGGTCCGGTCATCGCCCGGCGTTTCACCCGGGTGCTCGGGTGGCCGCTGTCCCGCTTCCGGGGGATGTCGGGAACGCTGGCCCGGGAGAACGCGATGCGCAACCCGCGTCGTACTTCTTCCACGGCCTCGGCCCTGATGATCGGCGTGGCGTTGGTGTCACTCATCACCGTGTTCGCCGCATCGGCGAAGTCGTCGCTGTCGACCTCGGTCGACAAGGCGATGAAGAGCAACTGGATCGTCGACACGCAGTGGGGCATGGGCGGCCTGAGCCCGTCGGTCACGCAGCGGGTCGCGCAGCTGCCCGAGGTCGCCGCGGTGACCCCGTTGCGCTTCACCAACCCGGTGGTC
>DASWRR010000137.1:0-3185 GCA_036403055.1 Ilumatobacteraceae bacterium
GCCGACGCGTCGCACGAACTGCGCACGCCGGTTGCCGCCGTCAGGGCACACGCCGAGTTGTATCAGCGACGCGGTGAACACGCCGGCGACGCTGCGCCCGTCATGGCCAAGATCGAGCAGGAGGCGACCCGCCTCACCCGCCTCGTCGACGATCTACTGCTGCTCGCCCGGCTCGACGAAGGCGCTCCCCTTGCCGCGCAACCTGTCGATCTCGGGGCGCTCGCAGTGGACGCCGTCGACGCGGCGAGGGCCCTCGACCCCGGTCGCCCGTTGCAACTGAGTGTCGCCGGATCGGTGGAGGTGCGTGGCGATCGCGATCGCCTGCGGCAGGTGATCGACAACCTGCTGACGAACGTGCGGCTGCACACGCCTCCGGGTACGGCGGCAACCGTGAGCGTGACGGCGACCACGAACGAGGCGGTGATCGGGATCGCCGACACCGGGCCCGGCTTGAGCGACGACGACCGCGCCCGGATCTTCGAACGGTTCTTCCGCGCCGATCCGTCGAGGGCCCGCGACAGCGGAGGGACCGGACTCGGGCTGTCGATCGTCGCGGCGATCCTGAAGGCACACGGCGGCACGGTCGGCGTCGAGCCTCGTCCGGGCGGGGGCACGGTGTTCAGGGCGCGCCTTCCACTGCTCAGTGAAACGATCTGACGTTTTCACAGCGGAATCACAGCAGCCTCTTGCACGATCGGGGAACCGCTTCAAAAGGAGAGCTACTTCATGATTCAACCAAACCACCATCGCAGGACCCACCGACAGATCGTCACGGCCTCCGTCTCGTTGCTCGTGCTCGGTCTCGCGGCGTGCGGTTCCGACTCGAAGGCGTCGACCACGACCGCGGCCGCTGCCGCAGTGACAACGCCAGCGCCTGCTGTCACGAGTGCAGCCGCCGTCACAACCGCAGCCGCCATCACGACGGCAGCACCTGCGACAAGTGGCGCCTCGGCGACGACCGCAGCCAGCACCGCTGGTGCGTCCGGCACCGCGGTCGACGTCAAGGAGAGCGAGTTCAAGATCGACCTCCCCCAGACGACGTTCACTGCCGGCACCTACACGTTCAACATCACGAACGCCGGCAACTTCAAGCACAACCTCATCATCGAGGGCAACGGCAACAAGGTTCAGTCCGACACCCTCAACGGTGGCGCAACCGGAACGCTCAGCGTTCCGCTGACCGCCGGCACGTACGAGGTCTACTGCGGCGTTCCGACCCACAAGGGCAAGGGCATGGACCTGACGATCACGGTGACCTGAGCCAACCGTAGGATCAACGAATGCCATTTGACCGACGATCACTCAGCCGGCAGCACGACGCGAGCGTTCTCGTGCTCGCGCTCGTTGCTGTCGGCGCGGTGACCGTCGTCCTCTCGGCGGTTCTGCACCTCTACCTCTGGGGACGCGGCGGTGGTCTCGGCTACCGCGACATCCACACCGTCGGGCCGCTCTTCCTCGTCCAGGGCATCGTCGGATGCATCCTCGGTCTCGCGATGTTCGTGCTGCGCCGCGCCGTCACGACAGCCATCGGCGCGATGTACATGGCCGCGTCGCTCGGCGGCCTGCTCCTCAGCCTCAACGGCGGGCTGTTCGGCTACGACGAGAGCCTCGACGCGGACTACGTCAAGGTGACGCTCGCGGTCGAGATCATCGGCCTCGTTGCGTGCTTGCTGGCGCTCGCCACGACCTTCGCACGGCACGAGGCGCACACCACGTAAACCCCTCGCAGTCGCCCCGACGGGCGCGTTTACCAGCCTGGCAAGCGGGGTAGACGGCGAGCGCGCGCATGCTTGGCGCGCTCGGACACGAAAGAGGCACACATGGCTACAAACACTTCGTCACGACTCGATTCGCATTCGACGGCCCAGCGTGAGCGGACGCTCTCCATGGTCGCCGGTGTGTTGGGAATCGTGATGTTCCTGCTGGGCTTTCTGAGATGGCTCAAACTCGGCGACGGTGCAGACCGACAAAAGTTCTCGGGATTCGCGCTGTCGATGCCGACCACTGCCGTCATCGGATTCTCCCTGGCAGCCGGGCTCGTCGCCCTGCTCGGCGCGACGGAACGCAGGGCGGGCCGCGGTGTTCCCACCGCCATCCCCACCGCTCTCGCCGCGACCAGCTTTCTGATGGCCGTCGGCATCTACCTCGGCAAGGGCGCGATCAGCCCGTCGTCCGGGTCGAAGGTCGGTGTGGAGATCGGGCTGATCCTCGGTCTCATCGTTGCGCTCCTGCAGACGATCGTGCTGGCGATCGAACTCGGCAGCCGCCGCGACGAAGACGACTACATCATGGGAACGCAATCCAACCAGAGGATCTGAGGGCACAGCCTCGAACCCGCCGCTCCCATCTCGCCGCCTCCCCCCAGTTCCGGTGACCACATGAACATGCACTCGATTCATGTGGTCACCGGAACGACTACCGGAGGGTGACGGCACAGGCGACGGTGTCGTGAACCCCCGTCGAGTCGCATTGCGATCCCAGTCCGCGCGGGCAGCACCTCGACATGAGCGGTCATGACCGCTCGTACGTGATGTGGACCGCGTTGGTCGACGGTCGGACCTCTACTTGGCGAAAGTGACGGCGCGTGCCGGCGCGGAACATCGGAGTGCCACCACCGACCACGACTGGTGAGAGATGAACTCGGAACTCGTCGACGAGATCGCCTTCGAGCGCCTGGCCGATGACGTCACCGCCGCCCATGATCACGACATCGCGATCAGGTGCCGCCGCCCGAGCCTGGGCGATTGCCGATTCCAGGTCGGGCGCAAACGTGAACCGCAGCCCGAGCTCGCGCTCGAGACGGACGTCCTGCGGCGGGTTGTGCGTGACGACGAAGAACGGAGGTGTCCCCGCCTCTTGTGCGCCGTAGCCCATCTCCCTCGACCAGCCGTCGGGACCGTTGACGGTATCGAAGAGGCGCCGACCCATCACGACGGCACCGGTCGCCGCAGTCGATCCCTCGAGGATCTCGGTGTCGACAGCATCGCGCTCACTGACCCACGCATGGATCTCAGGGGCGTCGCCGAGTCCGTGTTCGACGTCGGCGCCTCGCCCGGTCACGTACCCATCGAGCGACATCGTGATGTCGGCAATTACCTTCTGCATGTCTCCTCCTCGCGGCAAAGGCTACTTTTTCTAACGCCGCGCAACGTGCCACGGTTTGGCGTTCGCGGCCGACACCTTCG
>DASWRR010000138.1:0-9360 GCA_036403055.1 Ilumatobacteraceae bacterium
CCTCCGCCGCGTTCTTCGCAGCGTCGATCCTGACCACCGCCACGCGGTGGGAGCTCGCACCCGTGTGGTTCTCGGTCGCAGGTGTGGTCGCCGTCAGTCGCGCGTACGTGCGGATCCATCACGTGTCAGACGTGATCGCCGGAGCTGCCCTCGGCGGTGTCCTCGGCGTGGTCGGGTCGCGCATCTTCGTCGCCCTCGTGTCCTGACACCCCAGACAACTGGCGGCGTCAGGAGGCTTCGGCGGCTTGCACTTCGGTGAGGAGATCGGCTCGGGCACGAGCGACGCGGGACCGGATCGTTCCGACCGGGCAATCGAGGACTGCGGCCGCCTCGTCGTACGACAGCCCGGCGACTTGCGTCAGCACGAACGCCTCACGACGATCCGGACCGATGGCGTCCAGCAGCCCCAGCGTCGGGTTGCCCGGCGCCGCGACCCACTGATCTTCGACGCGGTGGGCGAGCACGCCGGCGAGCCTGCGTTCGCGGACGCAGGTGCGAACGTGGTCGGCGCAGACTCTTCGTGCGATGGTCGAGACCCACGCCGTGAAGGGCGCCTCGCCGCGATAGTTGTCGAGCGATCGAAAGGCGCGGAGATAGGTCTCCTGCACGAGATCGTCTTCTTCACCGAACGAGCCGAGCACGTTGCACAACCGCCAGATGATCGGCTGTGTTCGCCGCACCAGTTCTCGAACGGCAACGTTGTCGCCCTCGCGAGCGGCCGCGACAAGGGTGCTCAACTGGTCGTCCACGTCACCCATCGAACCCGATCGTGTCCTAAGACCGACGCGATGTGCAAGGTGCGCCCACCGAATTAGGTCGGACGACCTATTGCGCTAGACCTTCGAGCTCGGCGGCTGCGAGGTGGTCTTGCGCCGCCGGGCCATCGCGAGTGCTCCCACGACAACGATCACCGCGGCGATCACGACGATCACGATCGTCCCCGCGTTGCTCGAGTCCTTCGACGTCGCTGCGAGGGTGGTCGCGATCTCGGTTCCGGTCGCGACGACGGTACCGGACGCGTCGGTAGCGTCGGGCACCGGCGTCAGCTCCGCCGCGGTCGGCGCACCCGCCGTCACTTTGATCGTGGGCGCCGGATGTTCCGGCTCTGCTGCACCTTCGACGATCGGCTCGATCCACGCCGTCTCGCCTTGCTGACACGTCTGGATCACGGGAAAGCTGATGTCACCCGGTGTTCCAGGTGCGGTGAACGTGATGTCGAAGTGTTCCGGCTCGTCGGCGGCCAACGGCCCGCCTTTGAACTCGAGCGTGTCGCCCGAGACCGTCGACGTCCAGCCGTCCTTGGCGACGCCGACGGCGTCGGTCACGCCCGCCGGAATCTGGAACTTCATGCTCGTCGTCGGCGAGCCATCGCAGCCATGCTCGACGTTGAAGGCGACGGTCGCTTTCGTTCCCGCTTGCATCGCGATCGGATCCGGATCGATGTGCGCGAAAGCGATCCCTCCTGCAACAAGGAGGACGGACGTCGTCACGGCAGCACTGGTGATCGCGTGTTTCAAGAAGGTGGTTGTCATCGATGTTGTTGTCGCTCGCTGACCGGAGAAAGTTCCCGGGACCAGGTACCTTTTCGACAGTGAGGCGAAAACTGCTCGGGGCGGTGCTGCTGGCGGCGGTCGTGCTCGGTCCCGCGCAACCAGCGCTGGCGCACGGCGGAAACGGTGGCGCGAGCAGTGACTACCGAATCGAGGTCACCGGCTACGAGGGCGACCATTCCGGCATCGAAGTCCGCCCGGTCGAGCTCGGTAACCGGATGGAGCTCGTCAGAACAACCGCCAAAGAAGTCGAAATCGTCGGGTACGAGGGCGAGCCGTACATTCGCCTCGGCGCGGATGGCGTGTTCGAGAACTTCAACTCTCCTTCGCACTACACCAACCTCGACCGATTTGCGCGCACGCCGACGCCGCCTACCGCGACGGCGACCGCTCCGCCGAAGTGGGTCAAGCTCAACGACGGCAACTCCGTTCGTTGGCACGATCATCGAACCCACTGGATGGATCCCACGCCGCGCCAGGACGTCCGCGACAACCCGAACGTCGAGCGGGTGATCTTTCCCGCCAACCGTGTCGAATTGGTCGTCGATGGGAAGCCGGTGGTCGCGATCGTGAGGGTCACCTGGTTGCCCCCGCCGTCGCGCATCACGTGGCTCGTGGTGACGTCACTCGCTGCATGCGCGCTGCTCGCCGCACTCGTTCTGCTGCCTTCATTGCGGCCGTTCGCTGCCGAGTTCGCGCTCGTCGCTGCAATCGCCAGCCTCATCGGAAGCGGCTCGAGCAAGTTCCGCATCACGGCGAGCGCGGTGGCAGCCGTGCTGGTGCTCGCCGGCATCGCGTTCGGCTCGAAACGCCCGGCGCTGCGCAAGTGGCTTCCTGTCGTCGCCGCTGTCATGGTCGTGATCCTTGCTGTCACACATTTCGAAGTCTTCGAACATCAGTTGCTCGCGGGGTGGGCCCCGGAGGTGCTGCAGCGCATTGCGATCACGGTCGCGCTGGCGTTCGCTGCGGCAGTCGTCGGATCCGAGCTCGTGACGGGGCTCGGAGCAACCACAACGGATGAGTCGACGCTGTTGGACTCGAGCGACGAACCCCTCGGCGTCGAACCGTGAACCGCTTCCGAAAGGCTGCGTGCGCGTGCGCGGCAGGTCTCACGCTGGCGGCGTTCGTCGGCGTCGGCCGCGTGTCCGCACATGCCGAATTGCTCTCGAGTGATCCACAGCCGGGCGCGGTCCTCGACACTGCGCCGGCGCACGTTCGCCTGACGTTCAACGAGCCGGTCGAGATCTCGCTCGGTGCGATCAGGCTCTTCGATGGCACCGGCGCGTCGATCGACATCAGCGCGGCGAGGCACGTGGCAGGCCACGACGACATCGTCGAGATCGATCTGCCCAAGCTCGGCAACGGTTCGTACGTCGTCGATTGGCGCGTCGTGTCGTCTGACTCGCACCCCGTGCACGCGGCGTACACGTTCCAGGTCGGGCCACAATCCAACCTTGCGTCGGGACTGCTCGATCAGATCATCAGCAGCAGTCACACCGGCAAGACAGCGAGCACGGGGTTGGCCGTCAGTCGCGGTTTGGTGACCGCGTCGATCGCAATCGTGTTCGGCGGGTTGCTGATCTGCGGTCTCGGGATCGTTGCGTTCGGTCGTCGGCAACGGCTCATGATCGCCATCGCTGCCGCCGTCGGCGCGATCGCCGGCGTCCTGGCGATGCCGCTGGAGGTCGGTTACACCGCGGGCCGGTCGCTCGGCGTCATCACCGACGGGTCTGCATGGCGTGCGGTGTTCGACACGAGCATCGGCGTGGCGTGGGTTGTACGCGCCGCCGCGATCGCCGTCGCTGCAGCGATCCTCCTCGCGACGTACAAGCGATCTCACGAGACCTGGTGGAAGCTCACTGCGATCATCGGGCTCGTGCTCGTGGGCATCGCGTCGGCCTACGGCGGTCACGGCGCGACGGGCAGATGGCACTACCTCGGTGTCTTCCTCACCATGCTGCACGTCTCGTCGATGGCGGTCTGGCTCGGTGGCCTTGCGATGCTCGTCGTCAGCTTTGCCGGCGCGCAGCGCGAAGGCGTCGAACGATTTTCTTCGATTGCCTTCATCTCCGTCGTTGTCGTCGTGGTGAGCGGAACCATCCAGGGCGTCCGCCAGATCGGATCGATCGATGGTCTGACGGGGACGTCGTACGGCAAGTTGCTGATATGGAAGTTGGTCGCCGTTGCCGCTGTCATCGGGGTCGCCTCAGTCGCCCGCGCATCGACTCACGGAAGCATCGCGATCGTTCGTCGACGCGTCGGCGCGAGTGTCGGCGCTGCGGCTGCACCCCGGTTCGACCGGCAGCGGCTGCAACGGGCGATCACGCTCGAGGCGCTCTTGGCAGTCGCGGTCATCGTCGTGACGTCGTTCTTGATGGCGGCCAACCCATCGCAGGCATCGGCTAGCGCTCCGTTCTCGGCGACGCTGACGAGTGGTGGGTACCTCTCGACGATCACCGTCGCGCCAGGTCGAGTCGGTGCCAACGAGGTGCACATCTACCTGTCCAGTCCGAACAGCAGCCTCGTTCAGCCGGACGCTGTCGATGTGACGATCCAGGATCCGTCACGAGATGTCGACCCGATCAAGATCGACGTTGCCAAGGCCGGCGCCGGCCACGTGATCAACAACGCAGCATCATTCCCGTACGCGGCGACCTGGCGAATGGTCGTGACGGCGCGTTACGGGTTCACCGAGGTGAAGTTCACTGCCGACGTGAAGATCGTCTAGATGCCGGTCATCGACGTTGCGGATCTGAAGAAGTCATACGGCCACGTCCACGCGGTGCGCGGCGTGACCTTCTCCGTCGAGCAGGGTGAGTGCCTCGCGGTGCTCGGACCGAACGGTGCCGGCAAGACCACGACCGTCGAGATCCTCGAGGGCTACCGCACCCGCGATTCCGGTTCCGTCAGCGTGTTGGGCGTCGATCCCGCCGACGGTGGTACCGAGTTTCGGCAACGTATCGGCATCGTCTTGCAGGAGTGCGGCGTCGATCCATACCTCACCGTCGAGGAAGTGCTGTCGATGCACGCCGGCTACTACCGGCACCCGCGCGCCGTCGGCGACGTCATCGACATCGTCGGCTTGCGCGACAAGGCGCGGGCGCGCGTCAAGACGCTGTCGGGCGGCCAGAAGCGGCGGCTCGACGTCGCCCTCGGGTTGATCCCGGACCCCGACCTCCTCTTCCTCGATGAGCCGACGACGGGGTTCGATCCAGCAGCACGCCGCCAGGCGTGGGGGATGATCACGAATCTCAGCCAACTCGGCAAGACCGTGCTGCTGACGACGCACTACATGGACGAGGCGCAGGCACTCGCCGACCGCGTGATCGTGATCGCTGCGGGCGTGATCGTGGCCGAGGGCCCACCCGAATCGATCGGCGGACGAGCCGACGCCGCTGCCCAGATCCGATTCCTCCTCCCCGACGGCGTCAAGGTCGACGATCTGCCGGTCGAGGCACAGGATGCAGGTGATGGCGCTGTCGTCATCTCCACCGCGACGCCGACGCAGACGCTCCGTGTCCTGACGACGTGGGCGCTCGATCACGGCGGGGAGCTCGCCCAGCTCGCGGTCACCCGACCGTCACTCGACGATGTCTACGTCGCATTGACCGCCGGCAACGACGGCGAGGCGACATGAGATCGACCGTACCGATGATCGGCTTCCAGGTGCGGTGGGAGCAGAAGTCGTACTGGCGCAATCCGGCGGCCGCGGTCTTCACGTTCGCGTTCCCGCTGCTGTTCCTGGTGATCTTCACGGCCATCAACGGCAACGGTCGTGTCGACCTTCCGGAAGGCGAGGTCAAGTTCGCGCAGTACTACGTCCCCGCGATCGTCGCCTTCGGATTGATCTCGGCGTGCTACACGAACCTCGCGTTCACGATCTGCATCCGCCGCGAGAACGGTCTGCTGAAGAGGGCCCGTGGAACTCCACTCTCCCCCATCGTGTACCTGTGCGGCATCGTCGGCAACGTCATCGTCGTCGCGATGATCCTGACCGTCTTGATCGTCACGCTCGGCGTGATTGCGTACGGTGTCACGTTCCCCGGCAGGTACCTGGCACTGGTGCTCGCGATCGTCGTCGGAGCGTTCTGCTTCAGCGCGCTCGGCATCGCAGTCTCCACGTTCGTGCCGAACGAGGACGCCGCGCCCGCGATCATCAACTTCGTGTTGTTCCCGCTGCTGTTCATCTCGGGCACGTTCGGGCCGGTCTCCTCGAACTCCGCGTTGGGACACATCGCCACGATCTTCCCCGTCCGACATCTCGTGCAGGCGATGGTCCACGTGTTCGACCCGTTCGGCGGCGGGCGCGGGATCATCGCTACGCACACACTGATGATGCTCGCGTGGGGCATCGTCGGTTTGCTCGTGTCGTTGCGCCGCTTCCGTTGGGAGCCACGCCTCAAGGCTTGATGGAAGCCCGGTCAAGTGCTGGCTTAGTGTGAGCGCATGTCTCATCCGCCGCAGTTCGACCGAAAGATGAGCGACGCGGAAGGTTTGATGTGGCGCCTCGAGAAGGACCCGCACCTGTCGAGCACCTTCGCGGCCGTGTCGATTCTCGACCGACCACCGAACTTCGACCGGCTGCTGACCCGCATGGAGCGCGCCGTCCACGTGGTCGAGCGCCTCGGGCAACGCGTCCAGCCGGTTCCGGTCAACCTCTCGGCACCGATGTGGGTCGACGACACCAACTTCGATCTCCGATACCACGTTCGCCATCTCGCCCTGCCGAAGCCGGGCACCATGCGACAACTGCTCGAACTCGCCAGCCTCGTCGCATCCGACCCGTTCGACCGGACACGACCGCTGTGGCAGTTCGTCGTCGTCGATGGACTTCGCGGCGGGAAGTCGGCATTGATCGAGAAGCTCCATCACACGATCACCGATGGAGAGGGCAGTGTGAAGTTGTCGCTGCAGTTCCTCGATTTCGAGCGCGACGCACCGCAGCCGCCACCCATCGACGCGACCGAGCTCGCCGACCGCGAGCCTGCGCCCGAAGCGAACGGTGACCTGCTGCGCGATCTCCTTGCGGGAAGCCTGCGAATGCCGCTCGGTCTGCTGCGCCAGATCAGGGACATGTTGAGCGATCCGACCGGAATTCCGGACGCCGGTTCCGCGGCGGCCGACACCGTGCGCGGCGTCGTGAATCAGTTGAGCGACACGGAGCAAGCGAGGTCCCCGCTGTGGACGCAGCGTTCGTTGCGACGCCGCATGGAGGTGCTGCGGGCCCCGTTCGGCGACACACGGGCGGCCGCGAAGCGGTTGGGTGGCACGCTCAACACCGCGTTCCTGACCGCGGCTGCCGAGGCCGCCGGTCGGTACCACGAGCGCATGGGGTCACCCGTCGACGAGCTGCGCGCCAGCATGGCCATCAGCACACGCAGCGAGACATCGGGATCCAACGCGTTCTCGCTGGCACGCATGCTGGTGCCGACGAGCGACATGCCGATCGCCGAGCGGTTCAACTGGATCCAGGCCGCAGCCGGCGCTGCACGTGAATCGAACTCGACGGCATCGCTGGAGACGCTCGCGGCAGTGGCCTCGACGCTGCCGACGTCGCTGATCACACGGCTCGCTCGGCAGCAGGCCCAGACGGTCGACTTCGCGACCTCCAACGTGCGTGGCGCACCGGTCCCCTTGTTCGTCGCAGGTGCGCAGATCCTCGAGAACTACGCCGTCGGGCCACTCGCGGGCGTGGCGTACAACCTCACCCTGTTGAGCTACAACCACAGCTTGGACATGGGCGTCAACATCGACACCGCCGCAGTAACGGAACCGGAACTACTTCGCGAATGCCTCGAGAAAGCCTTCGCTGACCTCATCTCCGCCTAGTCGACGGAGCGTTCGAACGACTCAGTGGTCGGCAGCAGCCGGCAATGTGAGCAGCGTGCGGACGTCCAACAGGACATCGGTGACTTCACCCGACGACACCAACTCGCGGCGCAACATCTGCGCAAGAGCCTTGTCGATCACGCTCAACGCTTCTGTGATGACTGCGTCATTGGTCTCGGTCATCTGATGCTGTCTCCTTACCGCTGCTAGCCCCTCTCGCGACCGTAACTCGCGCGGGAGGCTCCGGACGTGCATCGTACCCGGAACCACTGTCGTAACGCGGTGTGACGCCTACCATCTTGGCGATGGAGCTCGATGGTCGTCACGTCGTCGTCACCGGTGCAGCAAACGGCATCGGCCGGGCGTTGGCGAGGCGGTTCCATGCCGAGGGCGCCAGCGTCGTCGCCTCGGACCGCGACGCAGAGGCACTCGCCTCGGTCGTCGAGCAGCTCGAGCGAGATCGCCCGGGCAGCGCGGTCGCGGTGACGGCCGATGTCGGGACGGAGGCCGGCAACCGAGATCTCGTCGCCGCGGCCGAGGACGCGTTCGGGGCGATCGACCTGTTCTTCGCGAACGCCGGCGTCGCCGTCGGTACCGATCTCACGACGCCGGAATCGGAGTGGGACCTCGCGTTCAACGTCAACGTCCACGCCCATCGCTGGGCGGCGAAGTACCTCTTGCCCGGATGGTTGGCGCGCGGCGAGGGGTACTTCTGCGCGACGGCATCTGCCGCAGGCTTGCTGAGCCAGATCGGTTCGGCTCCGTACTCGTTGACGAAGCATGCGGCCGTCGCGTTCGCCGAATGGATCAGCATCACCTACGGCGACCGTGGAGTCCGGGTGAGCTGCTTGTGTCCGCAAGGCGTCAACACCAACATGCTCAACGGAGGTCCGACCACATCCGCGGGCGCAGGCGACGTGGTGCGCGCATCGGGGGTCGTGCTCGAGCCGGAGGATGTCGCTGAGGTCGCTGTCGGCGTCATCCGCGCCGAGACGTTCCTCATCCTGCCGCACCCGGAAGTGTTGACGTACTTGCAGCGCAAGACCGGCGATCACGACCGCTGGTTGGCCGGGATGCGCAAGCTGCAAGCGCGGATCGTCGGCGGCTGACGAAAGCATGTACGACGCCGAGATACTCGCGAAGCTGCGTCTCACCAGCGGCGAGCCAGTGCGGTTCCGTAAGCAGGAGGGCGGCCGATGGTTGCTCGGCAAGATGTCGGGCGTCGCGAGCGACGGCAGCATCACGATCCATGACGCGAACGGCGCGGCGCGCAGTCTTCGACCCGAGCGCGTCGAGGTCCGCCGTCCGGGAAGCCGCGGCCGATTGACGTGGCAGCTCGTCAGCGATGTGGCCATCACGTGGGAGCAGCTCGCCTTGTGGGGCGAGTCGCCCAGTACGAAGGGCAAGCACCGACGGCGTAGCCTCGGCGCCCATGACTGATCGAGCACTGATCGATGTCGAACCAGATCCGGTGCCGATCGTTCTGATCCTCGCGGCCACGTTGCGACGCGCCGCTCGCGAACCGAAGTTGGCGTCGGCGATCAAGCAGACGAAGGGGAACGTGGCGTTGAAGTCGACCACCGACCCGCAGGCCGCGACGATGCGGTTCGGTGGCGGTGGAGTGACGATCGTGCGCGGTGTGTCCGACGACGCCGACGTCATCATCTCCGCTGACCTCAACACGATGAGCGACGAACACCCACCGAAGCCGAAGGTCGTCGGTCTCGCTCGTCATCCGAAGCTGGCGTTCACCGTGTCGAAGCTGTTGGAGCCCCCTCACGGCACCTGGCAGGTCGAGGCCACCCGGTTTTTCGAGTTCGCGACGCAACGTCCCGGCGTTCCGCGGTCGATGCTCATCATCTGCACGGACGACGGCTCGCAGCTCATGCTCGGAGAGCCGCCCGCTCAATACGAACTGCACGGCAGCGAGCACGCGCTGCTCAACGTGTTTCTCGGCAACACCGTCCTCGGCCAAGACCTG
>DASWRR010000139.1:0-3955 GCA_036403055.1 Ilumatobacteraceae bacterium
TGTCCGAATCAACCGCGGTGGTAGTTCCCACACGCGATGTGTTCAGCGATCCCGAAGCCGTCGCCCTCGCCGGGTTCTTGGCCACCGAGTATGTGTGCGCGCCGAGCGCATGGTGAGTGTCTCCACGCCCTGCACGATGCACCACGTGCGATAGGTCCGCAGCCAGTCGACGTAGCCGCGCACCGTCACTTCGGCCAGGTCACCGAGCATCCACTCGTCAACGAACCCGCCAAGATCTCCGTCGGATATCTCCATGACAACACTCCTCGGTGTCCGGAGCGAATCCGGTCACGTTCAAGTTGAGTGTTGGAGCCACAAAACACCTGCACATTAGGTGTTTCGGTGGGCGTGACGGGGCTCGAACCCGGGACCTCTACCGTGTCATGGTAGCACTCTAACCAACTGAGCTACACGCCCGTGTAGGACCACGAGACTACCAGTCAGCGCAACCGCATCGATACTTCATTGGCCAGCAGCCGACCCGTTCTGGTCAGTCGCACACGGTCGCCATCGACCGTCACGAGGCCGTCCAGACCGTCGAGATCGAGTGCGGATGCCGGCACGCCGTCCTTCATTCGCAGCGCCAGTTGCAAGCCTTCGACCCGGCGCGTCTCTTCGTCCAACGTCTCGCCCGAGGCTTCCGTCGACTCCCCCGCTTGCACCGCTGCGACGTATCGCTCCGGCGTGCGGATGTTCCACCATCGGTGGCCATCGGTGTGCGAGTGGGCCGCGGAACCGAACCCTCGGTAGTTGCCCTGCTGCCAGTACAAGACGTTGTGGCGACATTCGTGACCCGGTCGCGCCCAGTTGCTGACTTCGTAGTTCGCCAAGCCGGCGGAGGCGAGCAAGTCGTCCGCGATCTCGTACTTGTCGGCGAGGTCGTCGTCATCGGGATGCCGCGACGGATCGTCGGCGAGCGGAGTCCCGGCCTCGATCGTCAGTGCGTACGCCGAGACGTGCGGTGGCTCGAGCGCGAGGACACCTCGGAGCGTCGCCTTCCACTGATCGAGTGTCTCACCGGCGCCGCCGTAGATGATGTCGAGGTTGAAGGTCGAGATGCCGGCGGCGCGGACCGCGGAGACGGCCTGCGCGACGTTGGTCGGCAGGTGAGTGCGACCGAGGGATGCCAGTACCGACGGCACCATCGACTGCACACCGATGCTGACGCGGTTGACGCCCGCGGCCGCATACGTCTTCATCATCTCGGGAGTGACGTCGTCGGGATTGCACTCGACGGTCACCTCGGCGCCGTCGGCCAGTTCGATCACGTCCAGAACTGCGGCAAGGCCGGCAGCGGGGACACGGGTAGGAGTGCCGCCACCGACGAAGACGCTCGCGACCGGCGGCAGCGACGCCCGCTCGATGTCGAGCCGGAGCGCATCGAGGTAGTCGTCGATGACATGGTCACGGTCGGTCCACGTCGCAAACGCGCAGTAGTCGCAACGATGACGACAGAACGGGATGTGGATGTAGACGCCGAACGGCTCAGGCCGTCCGCCGGCTGACGCAACAGTCACTACATCGGACGGTACAGGAGGTCGAGCGCGTCGAGGCGCTGACCAACCTGGTCGACCGGCACATCGAGCATCGCTGAGATCGCCCGAGTGTCGTCGCCGCGCACGGTGATGACCTTGCCGTTGAAGTCCTGACGCTGGACCTGGATCATCTTGAGGAACCGAACGAGCATCTCGAACGGTTGGCCTCGCAACTGGCTCAACTTCAACAGATCGACAGCCAACTTCTTGCCGGCATTATCGCCCTCGACCGGCGCCGTGATGTCCTCGCGAGGCAGCAGTTGATCAACCGGAACGTTGTAGAACTTGGCCAATCGCTCGAGTCGCGGAACGGAGATCGCTCGCTCGCCGCGCTCGTACGCGCCGAGAACGGACGCCTTGAACTCTTCCGTCGAGGTTGCTTCGACCTCTTGGAGTGACAGCCGCTTCTGTCGACGAATGACGCGGAGACGTTCACCGACCTTGCGACTGTACGGAGACGCCGAAACGTCGTCTTCATCGAACTCCCGCATGGTCCCGCTCTCCTCCGCTCGTCCGCCTCGGACATTGCATCGGCAACTGTGCCAGAAACGTTGAGAAAATACAACTCTCCGTGAGAAATCAGGCCGAGCCGTGACGCTGCGTCAGCAAGATCGCCGCAGCGAGGGCAGCCGTTTCGACGCGCAGGATGTTCGCGGAAACCCTTACGCGGGTTGTGCCTCGTGCAAGTTCACCGTCCGTGAAACCGCCTTCCGGACCGACGATCACCGTGTCGGTCGCGGCGGAAAGTTCTCCGCCATCGGGGTCGGCGATCGCCGAACTGATCGGTCCGATCACTTGGTCGAATGACTGCACGTCGACGAGGTGCGGCAACCACACGCGTCGCGATTGCATCGCTGCCTCGCGGGCGATTCGACGCATGCGATCGAATTGGCGGCCGGCGCGTGCCTCCTCCCAACGGACCACACTGCGCGCGCAGTCGACGAAGCCGATCGTCGTTGCACCGATCTCCGTCAGCTTTTGGACGATCCATTCCGGTCGATCGCCCTTCGGTATCGCACTGAGCACCACTGCGGGGCGCGGCATGGACTCGCTGACGGTGTCGGACTCGACGGCAACGCCGTGCGCCGTCAGCCGCGCGGTCACCCAGCGTCCCAGGCCGTCGCTCACGGTGATCACATCAGCGTCTCGAATTCGAAGCACGCGGCGTAGATGGTGCTCGTCGTCGGATGCGATCTGCGGATCGTCGAGCGACTCCACGAAAACGTGCGCGGCCGACCCGCGCAGGACTGGGTTCACGAGAACGCGGATTTGATGCGCGAGAACAAGCCGTGCTCGGCGTTGCCGACCGACTCGCCACGCGACTGCGCGTACTTCGTGAGCAGTTCGGTCTCGAACTCGCTCAGCTTCGTGGGAACCTGAACGTCGACCCGCACGCGAAGGTCACCGCGTCCACGCCCCTGCAGGCGATGCACGCCGCGCTGGCGGTACACGAACTCCTTGCCCGGCTGGGTGCCGGACGGCACCGTGATCTCCTCGTCGCCATCAAGGGTCGGCAGCAAGATCTTGGTGCCGAGCGCCGCTTGCGCGATCGAGATCGGCAGCACGGCGATCAGATCGTCGCCATCGCGGGTCAACGTCTCGTGCGGTGCGACGCGAACGTGTACGTACAGGTCGCCCGCCCCGCCGCCGCGTGGGCCGACGGCACCTCGTCCGGTGAGACGCAACGTCGAACCGGTGTCGACGCCGGCCGGCACATCAACCTGATACGTCTTGTTGGTGACGACCCTGCCTTCACCGTGGCACGTCGGACACGGCGTCACGATGACCTGGCCGAGCCCGCCGCACTTCGGGCACGCACTGGCAGTGACCATCTGCCCGAGCATGCTCTGGCGGACTCGCTGCACCTGGCCGCGGCCGTTGCACTCCGAGCACGTGACCGGTTGTGTGCCGGAGCCGGCTCCCGACCCCTCGCAGTCCTCGCAGCGCAGCGCGGTTCGGACGTCGACCGCAACGGTTGCACCGAACACCGCTTGGGCGAACTCGATGTCGGCGACCACTTCGAGGTCCTGCCCGCGCGGCGGACCTGCCGGACCACCGCGGCCACCACCGAACGGATTGCTGCCACTGCCACCGAAGAACGCTTCGAACAGATCGCCGAATCCTCCGCCTCCGAACATGTCACCGAGGTTCGGTCCGCCGGCCGCCGAACCGACGCCGGCCTCGCCGAAGCGGTCGTACCGCGCCCTCGTCTCGGGATCGCTGAGCACTTCGTAGGCCTGGGCGACCTGCTTGAACCGCTCTTCGGCCGCCGGGTCGGTCCCCTGGTTCGCGTCGGGGTGCAACTCGCGGGCCTTGCGTCGGTACGCCTTCTTGATCTCGTCGGCGGTGGCAGACCGCGTCACCCCGAGTAGCTCGTAGTAATCGGCCACTATGCAGCCCCTTCGCCGAGTCGCTTGGCC
>DASWRR010000140.1:0-4342 GCA_036403055.1 Ilumatobacteraceae bacterium
CGGAGTCGTAGAGATCCTTCTGTATCTCCGTCTGTCCGTAGACCATGACCGCGCGGTTCACCAACGACTTGAAGTCGACGCGGAACGGTGCACGAGCGTTCGAGATCGTCACGCCTTCATGGACGAAACCCTCACGATCCATCCTCGATCCGAGTCCCAGCGACCGCAGCAGATCGCTGGTGCCCTGTTCGATGACGCCGGCGCGCACGCGCGCCTCGACGTACTCGCGCGACCGCAGTTCGACGACGACGTTGTCGATTCCGGCGCGCCACAACACGTGCGACAGCAACATGCCAGCGGGCCCGCCCCCGACGATCGCGACCTTCGTGCGCACGGCGGCACAATAACGAAACAGGAGCAGTCCCATCGGTTCCGCCCATCGGGACGATGGATGCTCAGTACCAGTTGTTCAGGCGCTAGGTTCCGCCGATATGACCAGCCCGAGCGACACAGGTCGTTAGCAGTGGGGAGCATTCTCGGTAACAGAGTGCAGCGGGTCGAGGACCCACGGATGCTGACGGTCGGCGGGACGTACGTCGAGGACGTTCCGGTCGACGCCGCGTGGGTGCACTTCGTGCGGAGCGAGTACGCCCACGGCCGCATCCTCTCGT
Source organism: Ilumatobacteraceae bacterium (assembly GCA_036403055.1). GTDB lineage: Bacteria > Actinomycetota > Acidimicrobiia > Acidimicrobiales > Ilumatobacteraceae > JAENVT01. The sequence goes on from DASWRR010000140.1 coordinate 612, forward strand.
ACGACGTCGACGACGCCCGAAAGGTGCCGGGAGTGCTCGGCGTGTTCACTGGCGACGATCTCGACCTGCCGCCGTTTCCCCATGTGCAGCCGATCCTGAAGTCGGGGAGCGAGCGACCGTTGATCGCGAAGGGCACCGTGCGATTCGTGGGCGAGCCGGTCGTCGCAGTCGTTGCTGTCGACCGACTCACCGCTGTGGATGCCGGCGCGATGGTGTTCGTCGACATCGAGCCGCTCACCGCGGTCGTCGACCTCGACGACGCACTCGCCGACGCCACGCTCGTGCATCCGGACATCGGCACCAACACGTATGCGACGTTCACGTCCGAGCACCAGGCGAGCTTCACCGACTGCGAGGTCGTGCTCGATCTACGTGTCGTCAACCAGCGCATCAACGGTTGCCCGATCGAGCCGCGCAGTGGCCTGGCGTACTGGGAGCCCGGCCCTGACGGCGACCGTCTCGTGCACTACTCGGCCTGCCAGGGTGCGCACCCGACGCGCGATCTGCTCGCCAGGTTGTACGACCTCCCCATCGAGCGCGTTCGCGCTGTCGTGCCCGATGTCGGTGGAGGATTCGGCGTGAAGTCGCGGACCATCGGCGAGGAGCTGACTCTCGGATGGCTCGCCAAGAAGGTCGGCACGGCAGTTCGCTACACGGAGACTCGCACGGAGGCGATGCAGGCGATGCCGCAGGGCCGCGGACAACGCGTCGACGTGAAGATCGGCGGCACCCGAGACGGTCGCATCACCGCATATCACCTCGAGGTCGTTCAGGACGCGGGCGCGTATCCGTTGATGGGCGCGTACCTCCCGATGATGACGCAGCGAATGGCGCCCGGGGTGTACGACATCCCGAACTGCAGCTTCCACGGTGTCTCCGTCGCGACCAACAAGATGTCCGTCACGGCGTACCGCGGAGCTGGCCGGCCGGAAGCCGCGCTGGCCATCGAACGCGCTGTCGACTTCTACGCAGCGGAGATCGGGATGGACGCTGCCGAGGTGCGTGCTCGCAACTTCATCCCCAAGTTCATGGAGCCGTACACGACGGGCATCGGCACGGTGTACGACGTCGGTGACTACGCCGAGGCGATGCGTCGAGCGCTCGCCGCCGCGGACTATCCGATGCTGCGCGCCGCGCAGGCAGCACAGCGCGCCAGCGGATCGACGGTTCAAACCGGGATCGGCATCGCCGTGTACGTCGAGATCACATCGGCAGCCGCTCCCACCGAGTACGGCGCGATCCACCTGCTGCCCGACGGTCGCATGCGAGTCCTGACTGGTGCGACGCCGTACGGGCAAGGCCACGTCACGACGTGGAAGATGATCATCGCTGATCGCCTCGGTGTCGCGATGGACGCGGTCGACATCGTGCACGGCGACACCGACGAGGTTCCGTCCGGCGGCCTCACTGTCGGTTCACGGTCCGTTCAGGTTGCCGGTTCATCGCTGGTGATCGCCGCGACGAAACTTGCCGACGCCGCTCGCGAACGCGCCGCCGAACTGTTGGAGGCCGCCGTCGAGGACGTCGTCCTCGACGCCGAAGCAGGAACGTTCCACGTCGCCGGGTCGCCGGTGCCCGCGATCGGTTGGACCGATGTTGCCGCGGCAGAGGGCGAGCCGTTGGTGGCGATCAGCGACTTCAAGGCGTCGCAACCGACGTTCCCGTTCGGCGCGCACGTCGCGGTGGTCGACGTCGACACCGAGACCGGCAAGGTGACCGTGCAACGGATCATTGCGGTCGACGATGCCGGCACGTTGTTGAACCCGCTGATCGTGGACGGCCAGATCCACGGCGGAATCGGCCAAGGCGTTGCCCAGGCACTGCTCGAGTGGATGCAGTACGACGAAGACGGCAACCCGGTCACCTCGAACTTCGCGGACTATCCGATCATCACCGCCGCCGAGTTGCCGACGTACGAACTGGTGCACATGGAGACGCCCACATGGGTGAACCCGTTGGGCGCGAAAGGCGCGGGGGAGTCGGGCACGATCGGTTCCATCCCGGCCGTGTTGAACGCGGTCATCGATGCCCTTGCACCGCTTGGAGTCCGCCATCTCGATGGACCCGCCACGCCGCAGCGCGTGTGGGATGCCATCCAGATGGCCCGACAGTAGATTTCAGACGAGGACCAGTGGAGGCCACGTGGCGTTAACCGAATCGAACACCGACCAGTTCTCGCTCCAGCAGCGGTACGAAGCCGCGCCGAAGCAGATACTCGCGACGGGCATTCAGGCGCTCGTTCGGCTTCCGATCGATCTGATGCGCGCCGATCGCGCCAAAGGATGGAACACCGCGGCGTTCATCTCCGGCTACCAAGGCTCGCCGCTCGGCGGCTACGACCGCGAGCTGCAGAGCCAGCGCAAGTTGCTCGACGAGCTCAACATCGTGCACGTGCCGGGGCTCAACGAGGAGCTCGCGGCGACGTCGGTGTTCGGTTCCCAGGTCGCCCAGACGTATGCGCGGCCGAAGTACGAGGGTGTTGCCGGCGTCTGGTACGGCAAGTCGCCCGGGCTCGATCGCGCCGGCGACGCGATCCGTCATGGGAGCTTCGGTGGCACCGGTCGCAAGGGCGGCGTGCTGCTCCTCGTCGGCGACGACGCCGCGGCGAAATCGTCGACCTTGCCGTCGCGCAGTGACCCGACGCTCGTCGCGCTGCATCTACCCGTGTTCTACCCCGGGACGGTGCAAGAGGTGCTCGATCTCGGCATCCACGCGTTCGCGATGTCGCGCCTGACCGGTCTGTGGGTCGCGATGAAGATCACGACGCCCGTCGCCGACGGTTCCGGCATTGCCGAGGTCGCGCCCGGAAGGTTCGATCCGGTGCTGCCGACGTTCGAGGTCGACGGCAAGCCGTGGACTCCGACGTTGAGCGGCCACGTCGGCGTCCCGTTCGCGAACACCTTGGAGATCGAGGTGCTCGGCAACCGCATCGAATGGGCGAAGCGCTACGTCTCGGCGAACCCCGTCAACCAGTTCGTCAGCAACCCGGCCGATGCCTGGCTCGGAATCGTTGCCGGCGGTTACGACATGCAACAGGTGTTGGAAGCGCTGCGCGTGCTTGGCCTCGACCCGGAGCGCTTGGCGGAACTTGGCGTCCGCGTGTTGAAGCTCGGTGCGTTGCACCCGCTCGACCACGGCGCGATCCGCGAGCTTGCGCACGGCACGGCGACGGTGATGGTGTGTGAGGACAAGCTCGACTTCCTCGAGTCACGCGTTCGATCGGTGCTCTACGGCACCGCGAATGCACCGGCGATCGTCGGCAAGGTCGATCACGACGGCAAGCCGTTGATCACCCATTACGGCGCGCTGACCATCGACAACCTCGTCGATTCCTTGCGTCGCGTGCTCACGTTGCGAATCCCTGCGGATCAGCTCGCGACGGTCCGCAAGTCGGAGCCGGTCCGGATCACGCTCGGAGTGGAGGCAGTGCGCACTCCGTTCTTCTGCTCAGGCTGCCCGCACAACACTGGGCTGCTCGTTCCCGAAGGCTCGCTCGTCGGTGCCGGCATCGGGTGTCACGGCATGGTCAGCATCGTGCCGCGCGAGCAGACCGGCCACGTCACCGGCATCACGCAGATGGGTGGCGAGGGTGCGCAGTGGATCGGGACTGCACCGTTCGTCGAGGACGATCACTTCTTCCAGAACATGGGCGACGGGACGTACTTCCACAGCGGTCAGCTCGCAGTGCAGGCGGCGGTCGCGTCGGGCACCAACATGACGTTCAAGATCTT
>DASWRR010000141.1:0-2984 GCA_036403055.1 Ilumatobacteraceae bacterium
CACGCTCGTCGCGCACGTCGACGGGGCTCGGGACGCCCGCATCGTCGAGGGGCGAATCCATCTGAGCGTCGACGATTCCCCTGGTCTCCTGCCGCGGATCATCGACGCTGCCGAAGCTGCCGGTTCTTCGGTCAACGATCTCTCGGTCACCGAGCCGACTCTCGAATCAGTGTTCATCAACCTCACCGGAAAGGATCTACGCGAATGACCACCATCACGCACGAGCCTCACGGCCTCCGCGAACTTCGACCCGCGGGCGAGGCGTATCGCTCGGCGTTCATCGGGTTGCTCGGCCGCGACATGTACTTGCTGCGCAAGGATGTGAAGGTCTTCCTGCTGCGCACGATCATCCAGCCGCTGCTGCTCGTCTTCGTCTTCACGTACGTGTTCCCGAAGACGGGCCAGAGCGTCGGCGGCGCGACTGGTGCCTCGCGTTTCTCGACCCAACTCGTGGCAGGGGTGATGGGCTTGGCGATCGTGTTCCAAGGTATCCAGGCCGTCGCGCTGCCATTGGTTCAGGAGTTCGGCGTCTCGCGTGAGATCGAGGACCGAGTGCTCGCGCCGCTGCCGACGTGGATGGTGGGTCTGCAGAAGATCGTCACCGGTCTGCTGCAAGGTCTGCTGGGTGCGTGTCTCGTGTTCCCGATCGCCGCGCTCGTGCCGGCGACGCCAGTCCACCTCAAGATCCACTGGCCGATCCTGCTGACACTCGCGCCGCTGGCCGGGTGGGTCGCGGGCTCGCTCGGTCTCGTGCTGGGCACGAAGGTCAAGCCGTTCCAGGTGCCGCTGCTGTTCTCGCTGATCGTGCTGCCGCTGACGTTCCTCGGGTGCACGTACTTCCCGTGGCAGGACCTCGGCAGGGTTGCGTGGTTGAAGTGGGTCGTGCTCGCCAATCCTGTCGTCTACATGACCGAAGGCTTCCGCGCCGCGCTCGTCGGCAACATCGCGCACATGCCGCTGTACGCGATCTACGGCGCGCTGATCGGGTTCGGCACGCTGTTCACGTGGATCGGTGTCACCGGTTTCGAGAAGCGCGTCGTCAGCTAGTTCGTCGACCGTCGGGTCCACGGAAATCGCGGCAGGTTGATCACGCCGAGCTCTTGATGTGCGGCCTCGGCTCGTGCCTGCAGTTCGTAGGCCTCGTCCAGGTCGCCGTTGACGAGCGCGATGTTGGCGCGGCACAGATCGTTGCAGGCCCGTTCGTAGCGGGCGTCGCCGGCTCGCGCGACGGCGTCGTCGATCGCCCGTCCTGCCTCTTGCGGATTTCCGAGGGCGAGCAAGGCCCACGCTCTGGCGCGTTGCAGCTGCACCTTCGGCTTGTCGTCGCCTTCGTCGACGAGTCGGCCGAGCAACGAGTCGGCCAGGTCGAGCGCCTCGGAACACTTGCCGCCCACGACCAACGCCTCGACGACGCGTACACGTGTCGAGAACACGAACGCGGACGCGCCGAGGTCGTCGAACGCGCTGACGGCGCGTTCGAGATGGTCCATGCCTTGATCGACGGTTCCGCCGAGGACCTCCGCCCAGCCGAGGTTGGCGAGAGCAACACCGACGCCCACCGGGTACCCGGCGGAACGGAAGACGCGCAATGCCTTTCGAAACATCGGGATTGCCTCGTCGATCCGGCCCTGATCGCACAGGATCTCACCGATGTTGTTCTCACCGGTCGCGACGCCGACGACGTCGCCGGCACGCTCGGCTGCTTGGCACGCCCGCGAATACGACTCGAGTGCCTTCGCCCACTGGCCGGCGTGGTAGTCGACGATGCCGAGGTTGTTCCACACGTTGCAGAGGCCGACATCGTCGTTGAGATCTTCGTAGATGGGCAGCGCCAGCTCGCGATAGTCGACCGTGTCATGGCGCCCGAGGGAGAAGACCCCGAGATCGAGCAGGTAGTACGCATGCGCGAGCGACGCACGATCGTCGGCGATCTCCGCGTTGACGACCGCCTCTTCGGCCCATCTGACGAGCTCGCCGTAGCGCCCCTGCCGGTATCGAACGCCCGCGTAGGCGAGCGCCAACTTCGCGCGCAACGCTGCTGCGGGGGCCTCCAGCTGTTCGCGCTCGAGCATGTTGAGGCCGCGGCGGTACCACCGCAGGGCCTCGCTGTAACGCCCGATCCGTTCGCGCAGCACACCCTCTTTGTGCAGCAGTCGGACGCGATCGGCGCCTTCCACCTTCAAGCTCGCGGCCCGTCGATAGGCGCGAGCTGCTTCGTCGTAACGGCCGGCGAGCTCCGACACGTCGCCGAGCGCCTCGGCGACCGCGACGAGCTCCGGCTTCGGCACGCGAATGGTGCGACCGTTCTCCAAGGCGCGCCGGTAGAACTCCGCGGCCTCGACGTTCGCGTTCTTGGCGCGTGACCGATCCGCGGCGATTCGCGAATAGCGCCAGGCGCGGTCGCGCGCCCCCGCTGCATCGAAGTGCGTCGACAACAGCTCGGCCCATTCGTCGTAGCGCTGGCCGGCGCGGGCCTCGATCGCTTCACCAACACGACGGTGGGCTTCGCGTCGGCGGCGGTACGACATGCCTTCGTATGCGACGTGACGATGCAAGCCGTGGCGAAACTGCACCAGACCGTTGGTGGTCACGACGAACACCTCGAGATCACGCCAACGTTCGAGCGATCTCACGGAATCATCGCCGAGCGTCGTCGCGAGGATGTCGACGTCGATGACGGTTCCGAGGACCGATGCCTCACGGAGCAGCAGCCTGTCGGCCGCGGCGAGCTCGTCGAGTCGCGAGGTCACGAGCGCCTCGACCGAATCGGGTAATGCCATACCCGAGCCCTGCTGCGTCGCCGACGTCACGAGCTCGATGACGAACAGTGGATTTCCTCCGGAACGCTCGACGAGCCGATCCCAATCGTCCGGCCGGAGCGTGCCGTCCTCACCGGCGGCTGCCGCGGCGAGCTCGAGCGCGGCGGTGGACTCGAGCGGCTCGAGATCGATGACGGTGTGGACCGGAGTCGGTAGGGCGGTGAA
>DASWRR010000142.1:0-1700 GCA_036403055.1 Ilumatobacteraceae bacterium
ATGGTCGAGCGGATGAAGGCCGCCGGATGCATCGTCATCGGCAAGACGAACGTTCCGGAGTTCGGGCTCGGGTCGCACACGTTCAACGATGTGTTCGGCGTGACCCGCAACCCGTTCGACCTCAGCCGCACGGCCGGCGGAAGCAGCGGAGGCGCGGCCGTCTCCTTGGCGACGCACATGTTGCCGGTCGCCGACGGCAGCGACTACATGGGATCGCTCCGAAATCCGGCGGCGTGGAACGACGTGTTCGGCTTCCGCCCGAGCCAGGGCCGCGTTCCTGGCGGACCGGAGCGCGACAGCTTCATCGCCCAGCTCGCGACCGAGGGTCCGATGGGCCGCACGGTGCTCGACGTCGCGCTGCTGCTCGGTACACAGGCGGGGTACGACGTCGGGTCGCCGCTGTCGCTGTCCGGCCGGCTCGACGAGTTCGCGAACGTCGAGCGGGCGCGGCGCGAGCTCGCGACCGACATCAGCGGCACACGCGTCGGGTGGCTCGGTGACCTCGGCGGGCACCTCGCGATGGAGGAAGGCATCATCGGCACCTGCGAGGTCGGGCTGCGCCGCCTCGAGTCGATCGGGTGCATCGTCGACGGCGCGGCGTTCGACATGTCGCCCGAGCGCGTGTGGGAAGCGTGGTTGGTGTGGCGCTTCCTGCTCGTGTCCGCGAACCTGTTGCCGCTGATCTCCGATCCATCGCGACGCGACCTGATGAAGCCGGAAGCGTTGTGGGAGGTCGACAACGGGCTGCAGGTCACCGGCCCGCAGATCACCGTCGCGACGAACGAACGGACCGTCTTCTATCGCAGCATCACAGCGCTGTTCGAACGGTTCGACGTGCTCGCACTACCGAGCGCCCAAGTGTGGCCGTTCGATGTCGAGGAGCGTTGGCCACGCCGCGTCGCCGACCGCGACATGGATACGTATCACCGTTGGATGGAGGTCACGTCGTACGCGACGTTCGCCGGTCTGCCGGCCATCAGCGTCCCCGTCGGGCTCGACGATCGTGGCCTGCCGATGGGGATGCAGTTGATCGGTCGTCCGCGCGGCGACGTCGATCTGCTGCGCGTCGCGAGTGCCTACGAACCGACCTTGAATCGCCCGTGATTCCGCGGGTTTGCGCCGGAACCTCACTGATAGGGTCACGTTCCTGAGACAGCACTGAGGGAGGGCGCGATGCCCAGCAAGTCGCCACAGAAGCCATCGGCCAAGAAGGCCGGCAAGACCCTCAAGGAGAAGCGCGAAGCAAAGCGCGAGAAGAAGGACAAGCGACCGCCGCTCGGCTAGCCGGTCGCACAACGTGACGCAGCGCTACCTGCTGCCGTCGTCACCGATCGAACGGATCGACGACTATCTGGCCGCCGGTGGCGGCCGCGGATTGGAACGCGCCCTGCAGATGGGCGCGAACGCGACCATCCAGGAGATCACCGCCTCGGGTCTTCGTGGTCGCGGTGGCGCGGGCTTCCTGACCGGGCGCAAGTGGGCGTCCGTGCGCGACGGCGGCAGCGGTGTGCGATTCGTCGTTGCCAACGGAGCCGAGGGTGAGCCAGCGACCTTCAAGGACCGCACGCTCATCCGTCTCGATCCCTACCGGATCGTCGAAGGTGCGGCGATCGCTGCGCTCGCGGTCGGCGCGGGGACCGTGTACCTCGCGACGAAACGCTCGTATGCGCGCGAAGTGCAGGCGTTGACACGCGCGGCCG
>DASWRR010000143.1:0-1953 GCA_036403055.1 Ilumatobacteraceae bacterium
AGCGGGAACGTCACATCGGCTGATGCCGACGAGCTGGCGATGTGGTGGGCCGACGCACGTCGTGCCGGTTCATGCACCACATCAGAAGCAGTCGACACGAATGGCGACGGATGTGTCGACATCGCCGACTTGCAGCTCGCCGGCGGTAGTCCGGCGACACCTGCTGCGACCGCGTCGGTCGCTTCGCACGCGGCTGCACCGAGCGCCACCTCGTTGAGCCTCGCCGCGACGACGCCGTGGGTCGTCAACACGAACAACGATCTCCCCGACTCGAACATCGGCAACGGAAAGTGCGTGACCGCCAATGGTGATTGCAGTCTCCGCGCCGCGCTGCACGAAGCGAATGCATCGCCGGGACCCGATGTCATCAACTTCAACATCCCCGGGCCTGGGGTGCACACCATTCAGCTCGGCGGCCCGCTTCCGACGATCACAGACGGCGGCCTGACGATCAACGGATACACGCAGCCCGGTTCGCAGCCGAACACTGATCCGCTCGTCAGCAACGCGATCATCGCGGTCGAGATCAAGGGAACCGGATCGGACCCAGCGAACAGCTTCGACGCATTCAAGGTGACGTCGGCCAACAACCGCATCCAGGGTTTGTCGATCTACGACGTCTTCAACCACTTCGAGCTCTTCGGTACCGGTGCTACCGGCAACGTGATCGCCGGCAACTTCATCGGCAGTGACGCGACATCGACGTTCGTCGCACCGCCACTCACCGAGGGCGGCTCCGGCGTGACGATGGTCAGCGGCGCGAACCACAACGTCGTCGGAACGCCGGCGTTGGCGGACAGAAACGTGATCGGCGGAACACCGTCCACTGGCATCCGCATCCAGCACGAGGGCACGAACCAGAACGTCGTGCAGAACAACCTCTTCGGTCTCAAGCCGCACGGCGACGCCGGCCTCCCGCTGGGGTTCAGTGGTGTCGACATCCAGTTCGGTGCGAAGAACAACTTGGTCGGCGGACCGGGCGTCAACGAGCGCAACGTGATCTCAGGTGCGCCGGCAAACGGCGTCGACCTCTCGCACCAAGTGGACACAACCGGTAACCGCGTCCAGAACAACTACATCGGCACCACGCCCGCCGGCAACGCAATCGCCGGCTTCACCAAGAACGTGCGCGGTGTCGCCTTCAAGGATGGCATCGAGGGCAACTTCGTCACCGACAACGTCATCGGCGGATCGAAGCAGGAGGCGCTGTGGGTCCGCTTCGACTTCAACGGCCAGAACTTCGTCTCAGGGAACCACGTCGGCATCGCGCTCGACGGGTCGGCGATCCCGAACACGATGCACGGCATGTTCCTGCAAGGCCACGACTTCCAGGTGACGAACAACCAGTTCGCCAACAACGCGCTCGGCGGCATCTTCCTGACCGTCGAGGCGGGTGACCCGCTCAGCAAGACCATCCGCAACCGGCTGAGCGGCAATACGTTCGGGACCAACGGGTCTGGGCTCGCCATCGATCTCGCGCCGGAGGGCGCGACGCCGAACGACCCGGGCGACACTGCTGCCGGAGCGAACAAGGGGCTCAACTACCCAGTGCTCGATTCGCCTGCGACGACCACGTCAGTGACAGGTGACGTCTGCAACAGCTGCCGCGTCGAGTTCTACAAAGCCGTGTCGCAGTTCGGGCGCGGTGTCGGCCAGAAGTTGGTCGGCTCGGTGACGGCCGGCGCCAACGGGAAGTTCGACGCAGTCATCTGCAACGTCGCGGTGGGCGACGACATCGCCGCCATCGCGATCGACGGAGCCGGCAACACGTCGGAGTTCTCGCCCATCACCCACGTCGCCTCCGAAGGGCCGAAGCCGGCCCCTGGCTCGTGCGGCGCAGCAGCCTCGTTCGTATCGCTGCAGCCGGCGCGAATCCTCGACACACGGTCGATCGGCGTGACGGTCGACGGCCAGTTCCGAGGCATCGGAGCCCTCCCCGCCGGCGGAACGTTG
>DASWRR010000144.1:0-3643 GCA_036403055.1 Ilumatobacteraceae bacterium
CGGCGACGGGCCCCGGGTTCGAAGCGATCGAAAACATCGGGTTGCCGGCGTTCACCGAGTTCGCCGTCGAGCAGGCGCATGAGCGCGTCCGCGCCGGTCTGCCGCTGCGCGCGCTGATCGATGTCGTGGGCTACCTCGCCACCAAGCCCACGCGCTGACCCGGCCACGCGGAAGCGACCGCGGTCGGTCGTGTGCAGCCGCACCAGCGCGCCCCGATCGTCGCACGTTGCGCGATCAGCGTGCGTCGAGCAGAAAGTCCTCGGGTTGTCGATAGCTGGGACTGGCACCGGTGTTCGGTCCAGCGGTCAACTGGGGGTGGGTCAGCAGTGCGTTGTGGATGAAATCCGGTGAGGCTCGTTCGTCGTAGGTGCACATGATGGTCACTGGCGATGCCGCGAACATGACGTTGACGAGGGATTCATAGCGAGCCCAGGCGACCATCTCGGCGTCCGTGCATCCGTGCCACGCGGCTTCGGCGACGACGCGGATCCACACCGCGCCGGATTCGACGTTCTGCTTGAGAACTTCGCCGTAACGCTTCACGGCATTCGCGGGTGAGGAGTACCAGTCCGGCCAATCGGCGAACTCGACGACAGCAGCGCGGTCACCGAGCGAGGAACGAAGAAGTGCGGCTTTGTGCTCGGTGAGTACGGCGATCACGCAGTGGGATTGCTCGATTCCCTCCTCGAGGAACGGGACCGCGCCGGCGGTGAACTCCTCATCGGTGCGATAGGTCAGGGCTCGATGCTCGAACAGTTGGGGCGTTGTCGCCGCCGCAGCGCTCCCGATCATGTAGTCGACGCTGACGCCCAACGCATTGGCGAGCGCTGACAGGCTGCTCAGGCGGACATCCTTGCGTCGGCCGGATTCGATCTGGACGATGGCGGACCAGCTCACCCCGGAGTGATGGGCCAGCGTCTCGCGACTCCAACCGAGTCGGACGCGAGCGGCTGTCAGGTTTGCGGCGATGCGTGACGACCCCACCAGGACCTCCTCGGGCGCATCTTATACGTTGCCAGCAGAGTCAGTTGACATTGTCAATTGACGTACTAGGCTGTGACTCAACTATGCAGGACGATCGAAACCGTGAGGTGAGCCAGCACGTGGACCTGTGCACGTACATCGCGTCGATCGACAACCTTGATCGTGCCGCGCAGACTCTACGTCTGGAGCTCGGCAAGACGATGGAAGCGTTGCTGCGGGCCCGTGCCACTGCGTTGGACGGAACCTCGGTGGTGGACATCGTCCTCGATCTGGCGACACGACGAGGCGGACGCGACATTCGCGATCTCACCGTGGCCGCGATTGCTGCGTACGAGCACGCGATGACGCTGCACAGAAGTGTCGCCATCCGAGCGCTGGTCGACGACGCCGGAATGACATTTTCCGAGGTGGCACGCCTTGGCGGCGTGTCTCGGCAGATGATCGCTCGGCTCTACGCCCAGACGCCTTGACGGAACGGCGGTGACGTGACTCGTGATCCGTTTGACGTCGTGACCGAATTTCGGTAGACCCGTGCTCAGCCTCGTTTCCCCGGGAGATCGCCATGACTGGTTCCGCACAGGAGATGCCGCCACAGCAGATCGTCAGCCGCGCCGGCTGGCGCGGCGACGACGGCATGCCCGCGTCCGAATTCGTGTACCGGTTGAGCGACGCCGAATTGGATGAGCTCGAGCGCGAATGCGCGCGGCTCGTCGCCGCCGATCCCGACCTCGGCACTCTCGACCGCGACGACTACCCGCTTCCCATGTGTGCGGCGGGGATTGCCGAGTGGGCCGAGCAACTCGATCACGGTCTCGGATTCGTGCTCGTGCGTGGCCTGCGGGTCGCCGAGTACTCGAACGAGCTGTCGAGCGCAATCTTCTTCCTGCTCGGTCTGTGGCTCGGCAACCCGATGCGGCAGAACGGTGCCGGCGACGTGTTGACCCACATCATCGCGACGACATCGAAGCCCGCCTACAGCGCGCCGAACGTGCTCAGCTCGCGAACGACGAGTGAGCTGAGCTTCCACTCGGACAGCGCTGATGTCGTCGGTTTGATGTGCCTGCACTCCGCGAAGGAGGGCGGCGCGAGCGTGCTCGCCAGCGGGACGACGGTCTACAACGAGGTCGTGCGCCGACGCCCCGATCTCGCGCCGCGACTGTTCGACACATACCACTGGGATTGGCGGATCCAGGACCCGAACTCACCGACGAACACGTATCAGTCTCCCGTGTGCTGCTACGTCGACGGTGTGCTGTCGATGTACGGCGGCAGCAAGATCGTGTTCACCGCGCAGGAGTACCCCGAGGTGCCGCGGTTGACCGCGGACCAGGCAACGGTGCTGCAGCTCGTCGACGACATCGCCGCCGAGCAGGGCGTCGCGCTGGAGATGGACTTTCAACCGGGTGACATCCAATGGTTGCTGAACTACTCGGCGATGCACTCCCGGACCGAGTACCGCGACTTCCCCGAGCCGGAGCGCCGCCGTCACCTCATCCGTCTGTGGCTGACCCGCGACGCCGGCCGGCCGATGGTCTCACCGTTCGGTAAGCCCGTCGCTGCCCGCGGCGGGGCGGCGATGCAGAGCCAGCATCTCGCCGCGCTGACGCAGGTCCCCGCTTTCGAGGGCTGACCGGATTCGCGAAGGCCGTCAGAACTCGATGCTCGGTTCGTCGCTGACGGACAGGGTCAGCACCGCGGTGTGGATGAGTTCGTTGCGCTCGATTTGCCGTTCGAGATTGCGGAGCTCGCGAGCGAGCTCGCCCTCACGTCGATCACCGACGAGGTCGACCGCGGCGACGACGTAGAGCTGGGCTGGGCCGACGAACTCGAGATGCAGATATGTGATGCGCTCGATCTCGGGTCGAGCAGCGATCGTCCGACCTACCGACGCCCGTGCCTCGTCGCCCGGCGTCGCGCCGACCAAGTAGCGGCGATTGCGGCCGATCAGTACGAGTGCGGTGATACCGAGCAGCACCCCGATCAGTATCGAACCGATCGAGTCGTACGCCGCATCACCGGTCATCTGGTGGAGCCCGATGCCGAGGAAGGCGATCGCCAGGCCAATGACCGCGGCGCCGTCCTCTGCCATCACGGCCCGCAACGTGGCGTTCGATCCGTTGAGCGCGTAGTCCAACGTGGTTCGCCCATATCGAGCAGACAGGTTGCGAGCTTGCAGCAACGACTGGACGAACGATGCAGTCTCGAGGACAGCTGATACAGCCAACACCGCGTAGGCGATTACGAACCGCGTTGCTGCTTCAGGGTGGAACAACTCCTGCACACCGTGTTGCACCGACACGACGGCGCCGGCGATGAAGACGCCAATCGCTGCAAACATCGACCAGACGTAGGACTCGCGTCCGTAGCCCAGCGGATGTTGCGGGTCTCTCGGTTTGGACGACTTGCGCTCGGCGATCAGCAGGAAGACCTCGTTGCCTGCGTCCGCCCACGAGTGCGCGGCCTCGGCCAGCATCGAGGCGGAACCCGTGACGATTGCGGCCACCGTCTTGGCGACGGCGACGAGGATGTTGGCGGCGAACGCGATGATGACGGTCCGCGCACTGTCCACCGGTGGACGCGAGCTAGCCGCGTTTTCAACCACATCCTTACGGTACGTTGCGCCAGTCCCCGAGGCTGAGTTCGGCCACTTCGGCACCGG
>DASWRR010000145.1:0-4462 GCA_036403055.1 Ilumatobacteraceae bacterium
CAAGACCTGCTCGACGGAAAGTTGCATGCCGTGGGGAAGCTGGCCCACCTTGCCGAGCTCACGGGAGGCTCACTCGCATGGATGTTGGGTCGATGACACCGATCACCGATGCCGCGCAGGCAGCCGCATGGCTCGAGGAGCACGCGATCTCGTGGGTCAAGACGGAGGGCATCTCCATCGACGGACTGGTGATCGGCAAGCACCTGTCGACGCGGAAGTTCGTGTCGTCGTTGCCGTTGGGGAACGCCATCACCGAGTTCGTGCTCGGCTACGACATCGGTGGCACGCCATTCCTCGTCTGGTGGGACGACTGGCGACGCGAAGCGCTCGGCGATTTCCACCAGCGCCCCGATCTGTCGACGATGGTCCTCGCACAAGATCGCCCCGGGACCGCCAATGTCATCTGCGACATCGTCGACCTCGATGGCAACACCGTTCCCGTCTGCCCTCGATCGAAGTTGCGCGAGGTCGTCGATCGCCTCGACGGGCATGGTTTCGCGGCAAAGGCTTCCTTCGAGATCGAGGTGATGCTCTACCGCGAGTCGTACATCGAGGCCCGCGCCAAGAAGATGCAGGGCCTCACGCCGATGGCGCACCCCGCGCCGCTCGGATACCTGCACTTCAACTCACGCCAGCAGCTCCAGTTCCTCGACGTCGTCCTCGCCCGGCTCGAGGGACTCGGCATCCCGATCGAGGGTTGGCACGACGAAGCGGGACCTGGCCAGTTCGAGTTGAACATCGACCCGACCGACCCGATCGCGGCGTGTGATCGGGTCGTTCGCATCAAGCAGGTGCTGCGCGAAGTGGCCCTCGAGCAAGGGTGCTCCGTCACGTTCATGGCGAAGCCGAGCCACGAGTACGGCAACGGCCTGCACGTGCATCACTCGTTGTCGAAGGCCGGCGCTCCGATGTTCTACGCGCCGGATGGCCACGAGCTCTCCGACCTCACCCGGCATTGGATCGGTGGGTTGATGGCGACGATGCCGGCGGCTACGTCGATCTTCTGCCCCAACATCAACTCGTACCGGCGAATGATCGGCTTCGCGGCAGCCCCGACCGTTGCGTCGTGGGGCGAAGACGACAAGTCGGCAGCGGTGCGAGTGCTGTCGCGTTCGCCGAAGGCGGCCCGCATCGAGAACCGTGTCGCCGGCGGCGACGCGAATCCGTACCTCGTGCTCGCGGCCGTGCTCGCGGGTGGCATCGCCGGGATAGAGAAGGCCATCGAACCTCCTCCGCCGCTCGGTGTCACCGGATGGGGTCTTCCGGCCGGCTATCCGCACCTGCCGAACACGATCACGAAGGCGGCCGACGCGATGGCTGCCGACACCGTCCTGCACAGCGTGCTCGGCGCGGATTTCTGCGAGTACTGGGTCAACACGAGGCGATGGGAGTGGCTGATGTTCCACACCACCGGCGGCGACCCGGCGGCGACCACCGTCACCCAGTGGGAGCTCGATCGACTGTTCGAGATCGTCTGACGACCGTGACCCGACCCGTTCGCATCGGCATCACCGCGCATCTGCATA
Source organism: Ilumatobacteraceae bacterium (assembly GCA_036403055.1). GTDB lineage: Bacteria > Actinomycetota > Acidimicrobiia > Acidimicrobiales > Ilumatobacteraceae > JAENVT01. The sequence goes on from DASWRR010000145.1 coordinate 1,527, forward strand.
TGGTGTCGAGCGACGACGGTGACGGGTCACTCCACTTCGTGGCGAGCGCACCATACGTGAAGGCGGTTCGCAAAGCCGGCGGGCTGCCGGTGCTGCTGCCGGTGATCGAGCCGGGCGACGCCGGCGCTCTGCTGGACATGGTCGACGCGCTGATCGTCACGGGCGGTGCCGACGTCGATCCGGCGAACTACGGCTCGGTCCCGCACCCGCAACTCGGGCCGACCGATCCGACCCGAGATGCCGCCGATCTCGCGATCACGAGGGCGGCAGTCGACGCCAACACTCCGATGCTCGCAACATGTCGTGGTATCCAAGTGCTCAACGTTGCGATGGGCGGCACCCTCGTTCAACACGTCGACGAGCACATGCGAACCGACAGGTACAACCAGGACGTGCATTCCGTCGAGATCGACCCCGCGTCGAGACTTGCGACGATCGTCGGGACCGAGACGTTGGGTGTCAACTCGATGCATCATCAGGTGATCGACCGATTGGGTGAAGGCGTTCGCGTCGTTGCCCGCAACCACGACGGCCACATCGAGGCCATCGAGATCGAGACGGCACCGGCAGTGCTCGGCGTGCAGTGGCATCCCGAGCTGCTTCGCCACCGCGACGATCACCTTGCGCTGTTCGAGGATCTCGTGCGGCAGGTGACGTCGGCGCGCGGACGCTGATCGAACTGTTGACGGGACGCGTCGCGCGTTGCGTAGTCTCGCCGGATGGGCCGCCTCGACGAACTCGACCTGAGTCGACAGATCGGCCGCAAGGACTACGAGCAACGGCTCGCCGCGCTGCAACGCCGATGGCTGCAACTACGCCTTCACATCGGCGGTCACATGGGATCGGGCGAGCTCGGCCCCGGGTTGCTCTTCGTGTTCGAGGGCAGCGACGCGGCGGGTAAGGGTGGCGCGATCAAGCGGCTGGTGGAGCCCCTCGACCCGCGCCACTACCAGGTGACGTCGTTCGCCAAGCCGACCTTCGACGAGAAGCGCCATCCGTTCTTGTGGCGTTTCTATCCGTACGTCCCGGGTCTCGGAGGGATGTCGGTGTTCGACCGCAGCTGGTACGGCAGGGTCCTGGTGGAGCGCATCGAATCGTTCGCCACCGTCGATCAGTGGAGCAGGGCGTACGAAGAGATCGTCAACTTCGAACGGGCGAACTCGCTCGAAGGCGTGATCATCGTGAAGCTGTGGTTGCACATCAGCGCCGACGAGCAGTTGAGGCGGTTCGAGGACCGGGAACACGATCCGCTGCGTCGCTGGAAGATCACCGACGAGGACTGGCGCAACCGCGAAAAAGCAAGCGAGTACCTCGTTGCCGCCGAGGACATGTTCGAACGTACCGACCATCACCTCGCACCTTGGAACGTGATCTCGGGCGAACAGAAACGACTCGCTCGTGTCGAGGTCTTGGAGACAGCGATTCAACGGGTCGAGCAAGGAATGATCCGGTGGGGCATGCCGGTACCGGCCGAAGACGAGCTGGAGCCGCGCCCGGCCGCGAGCTAGGGGCGCGTGCCCGTCAGTTGAGGCTCGGGTGGGCGACGAATCGCTCGGCCACTTCCACGTCACCGACGACATCGCAGGACGAGAGTGGCACTCGGCGCCACAGCGCCAGCAAGATGTCGCTGGCATCACCGCGGATCGCGCAATCGCCCTTGGAGTGCTCGCGGGCCACGACGAAACCGTCGCTGCTCTCGCGTACGGTCCACTCGCCAGGAACGTCCGCACAATGGAGGTGGACGGATCCACCGACCGGCGCCGCACCGTCGGCCGCGTCGCCCACGAAGAACGTCAGGAACTCGTCGATGCCGTCGCTGGCGACGTTCGGTTCCATCGGGTTCACCAGACCTGCCGCCGCCGTCGCGTCCCACAGGTGAACCGCTGTCTCGTGCGTCATCCTCCGGATCACGAAGCCCGCGCTCTTGTCGCTCGACCACGTCCACACCGGTGACGACGGGTCAGCGCTTCGAAGTGCGCTGAGCAGATCGTCACGACCATGGCGGTACATCTCGGGAAGCTGTTCGTCGGCGGGACGCGGCGGCTGCTCGTAGCCCTCCCAGGTGTCTCGTTGTTCGACGACGATGGTCCGCCAGAAATCGTGGACCTCGGTGAGATGCCACAAGAGATCAGCGACGGACCACCCAGGGCACGACTCGACCGGCGTCGTCAGACCAGCGATCGCACAGGCGTCCACGAAGGCAGCGGAATCGCGGTCGAGTGCCGCGAGCAAGTCGGCGGTTTCCATCTGTCGATGGTGCCACATCGGCGCTACGGTCGGCACATGACCAGCGCTGAGAAGGACCTGAGCAAGCACGCCGAGATCGCCGACCGAATCATCGGCAACATCGTCCAAGCCGGCGGCCCCGCGGTATCCCCGGACGGGTCGACCGTCGCGTTCGTCGTCGGCCGGGTGGACATGACGAAGAACAAGAACCTCTCGCAGATCTGGCTTGCCGCCGCCGATGGCTCGACACCGCCTCGCGCCGTCACGAACGGCGACTTCGATGGTGAACCGGCATGGAGTCCCGACGGCCGGTTGCTGGCGTTCGCCTCGCGACGAAGTGCGAAAGCCGGTGAGGGCACGCTTCATGTCCTGCCTGTCGCGTCACACGGTGAGACGCTCACGATCGCGACGATGAAGGAGGGCGTCAGCGACACGTCGTGGAGTCCTGACGGGCGTTGGATCGCGTTCACCAGCCGCGTTCCCGACGCGAGGTACGAAGCCGAGGACGAGAGCTGGCAGCCGCCGCGCAAGATCGAGCGGTTCTTCAGCAAGCTCGACAACGAAGGGTGGATCTTCGATCGGCCGAAGCACGTGTACGTCGTTGCGGCCGATGGAACCGGTGCGCCGCGCGATCTCACGCCGGGCGAGTTCCAACACGGTTCGATTGCCTGGATGCCCGACTCCAGCGGTCTGGTCGTCAGCGCGCAGCG
>DASWRR010000146.1:0-23190 GCA_036403055.1 Ilumatobacteraceae bacterium
CACGGGTGGTCGATGGACGAGCGCGGCGTGGATCGGTGTCGTGACGGAGGTCCAGTCGCCATACGTCTGGTCGATCCACTCCGTGTACGCGGCTGCTGCAGCGGCCGGCCGCATCAGAACGGCACGAGCCGCTGCTTCGCCGCTGGCGAGCGCCTGAGCGATTCCTTCGCCCTGCAGCGGGTTCACGAGGCCCGCCGCGTCACCAACGAGCAACACATGGCGTGCCGCGGGGCGAGTGCCCGACATGCCCATCTTCAGCCACCCGCCGAGCGTCCGCATCGGAAGATCGATCGTCGAGGACAGCACGCCGATCCGGACGAGGTGATCGCGGAACTGGGCGAGCTGCTGAACGGCGCGCTGGCCGTCCTCGCGTGAATGCCCGAGCCCGATGCCGAGCCCGAGATTGGCGCCGTCGGGTCCGGGAAACAGCCACCCGTAGCCGGGAAAGCCGCGCCTCGTTTTGTCGTTCCACAGTGATATCACCGGCAGCGCGATGTCAGCAGAAACGTAACCGCGAACAGCGAATCCCCACAGCACCTTCGCCGGATCGACAAGACCCGCAAGGCGCGCCGTCGTGCTCGTTGCTCCGTCGGCTCCGACGATGAAGTCGGCAGCGACCGTCCCGCCTCCTTCGAGCTCGACACCGTGGTCGTCGAGCGACACGACTCGCCCGCTGATGTCGACGGCGCCGCCGTCGAGGGCCGCGGCGTGCAACCGCGCGTCGAACCGAGCGCGCGGGACGACGATCGCGTGACCCGGATACGTCCGCCCGGGCTTCGCCGGCAGCAGCACGCGTCGACCGGAGGGACCGACGACCACCATGTCGCCGGCTTGCGGAGCGCCGGGGAAGCCGAGACCGAGATCGTCGAGGATCCGTACGCCGCGAGGTCCGATCAGATCACCGCACGCCTTGTCGCGACCGACCCGTGCCTTGTCGACAAGTGCGACGCGGGCGCCGGCCGTTGCGAGCGTGAAGGCCGCAATGCTGCCAGCTGGCCCTGCTCCGACGACTACGACGTCGTAACGTGCATTCGACAATGACACCTCCTCGTCACGACCCCGCCACGACACGGCACTCGCTCATCGCAGCCATCATGGCTGCGCGCCGCCACGGCGACTGCACCGGCTGATCGGTCCGTCGATGGACATCGCCCGATCTCGAACACAGCCCAACGTGTTCTCGCGCACGCTGTTCGCTCCGCTTGCAGGCCGGTACGATCGCCTCGCAGAGGTGCTCTCGATGGGCCAGAACGGCCGATGGCGAACGACGATGGTCGCGCAGGTCACGCCCTCGAAGCCGCAGCTCGTCCTCGACGTCGCCTGCGGCCCCGCCCGCGTCAGCCGCGCGCTCGCGGACGACACCACCGCATACGTCATCGGGATCGACCTCAGCGACAGCATGCTCGGTCAAGGACGAGTGAACGTCGCGGCGGAGGGATTGCAGGACCGGATCGGTCTCGTCCTCGGGCGCGGCGAGGCGCTGCCGTTCCCCGATGCAACGTTCGACGCGCTCACGTTCACGTACTTGCTGAGGTACGTGACCGACCCGGCCGCGACCCTGCGCGAGCTCGCCCGCGTGGTGAAGCCCGGCGGCGCGATCGCGAGCCTCGAGTTCGCCGTGCCCACTGCGCCGTGGTGGCACGTCGCGTGGTGGTGCTACACCAGGATCGTGCTCCCGACCGCCGGATTCGTCACCGGCGGACGAGCGTGGTTCAAGGTCGGACGCTTCCTCGGCCCGAGCATCGCGACGCACTACAAGAAGTATCCGGTCGATTGGACGGTCGCCGCGTGGAAGGACGCCGGCATCGACGACGTCGGCACCAAGGCGATGAGCCTCGGCGGCGGATTGATCATGTGGGGCAGACGCCGCTGATGAGCGAGGCGGACAGCACGGCGGAGCAACTGCGGTCGATGCCTCCTGCGTTCTACGCACGTCCCAAGTTCTCGTCGCGTCCAGCTGTTCGAGATTGGTGGACGCTGCTCCATCCGCCGTACACGTTATGGCACTTGTCCTACGTCGTGATCGGCGCGTGCCTTGTCGGGCCGGTCGACGCATCGCGCGTCGCGTTCACGTTGCTCGCATTCTTCCTCGCGGTCGGCGTCGGTGCGCATGCACTCGACGAGCTGCACGGACGACCCCTCGGAACCGAGATTCCAGATCCCGTCCTCGTCGCCGCCGCGATCATCGGTGTCGGCGGTGCCGCCGTCATCGGCGTGCTCGGCATCTCCCGAATCGGGTTCCCGCTGGTGGCGTTCATCGTCGTCGGCGTCGTGCTCGCAGTCGCGTACAACCTCGAGCTCGCCGGCGGCCGGCTGCACACCGACGTCGTGTTTGCGCTCGCGTGGGGATCGTTTCCCGTGCTCACCGGTTACTACGCGCAACACGAGCGGCTCGACGTCGCCGCAGTTGCAGCGGCGGTGTGCGCGTTCTTCTTCTCCACGGCGCAACGACGCTTGTCGACGCCGGCGCGATCACTTCGCCGGAAGACCGCGAGCGTCGCGGGATCCATCGTCGACGACGACGGCGTCGAGACGACCATCGACAGACCGGCGTTGCTCGCACCGCTGGAGGGGGCGCTTCGTTCGCTGACTTGGGCGGCGGCCGCCCTTGCCGCGACGCTCGCCCTCGCCCGGCTCCATCCGTGGCCGTGACGACGACCGGAACAAGAACGGCAACGGTCGTCGGTGGCGGACCCGCAGGCCTGATGGCGGCGGAGGTCTTGGCGACGTCGGGCGTCGCGGTGACCGTCTACGAGCACATGCCGTCCGTCGGTCGCAAGCTGCTGCTTGCCGGGCGCAGCGGGCTCAACGTCACGAATTCAGAGCCGATCGAGCAGTTGCTGGGGCGATACGGGACCGCGCGCGAAGTGCTCGCTCCGGCAATCGAATCCTTCGACGTCGACTCGGTGCGTTCGTGGTCCGCAGGCCTCGACGAACCGACCTTCGTGGGATCGACCGGTCACGTCTTTCCGAAGTCCTTCCGCGCCACGCCGCTCCTGCGGACGTGGTTGACACGGCTCGCGGCACTCGATGTGAAGATCGAGGTCCGGCGGCGCTGGATCGGTTGGCCGCAGATCGATCACCCCGGCGCGTTGTTGGAGTCGCCCGACGGCACGATCACGGAGATCCACAGCGACGTCACCATTCTCGCGCTCGGCGGAGCCAGCTGGCCGCGCGTCGGCTCCGACGGCACGTGGGTCGACATCGTCCGACGAGCCGGAGTCGATGTCAGCTCGCTTCGCCCGGCCAACTGCGGAATCGAGGTCGAGTGGACGCAGCACTTCCGTGATCGGTTCGCCGGCGTGCCGATCAAGAACATCGCGATCAGCGTCGGTGAAGCGAGCGTACGCGGCGACGCCATGATCACGCGGGGCGGCCTCGAGGGAGGCCCGGTGTACACCCAGTCGGCGCGCATTCGTGACGCCATCGATCAGCGCGGTCGCTCCTCGGTCGAGGTCGACCTTCACCCGGATCTCGACGCCGGTCAGCTTGCCGAACGCTTGGCGCGTCGCCGGCCGAAGGACTCGATTGCGACGACGCTTCGACGGACGATCGGTCTCACCCCTGTCGAGGTTTCGCTGATGCGTGAGGTCGCCGGCGATCGTTTGTCGACGGACTCCGACGAGCTCGCCGCGCTGGTGAAAGCGCTTCCACTGGTGGTCACCTCGACGATGCCGATCGACCGTGCGATCTCGACGGCAGGCGGCATCGCGCTGCACGAAGTCGACGCAGCGTTCATGCTCCATCGGTACCCCGGGACCTTCGTCGCCGGGGAGATGCTGGATTGGGAAGCGCCGACGGGCGGCTACCTGTTGCAGGCCACGTTCAGCACTGCGGTCGCCGCAGCAAACGGAGCGCTCCGCTGGCTGGGGGTTCGCGCGAGCAATCGGTGAAACGGCGTCAGCCGCTGTTGCGCAGGCCCGTCGCGACCCCGTTGATCGCAAGATGGATCCCGCGTTGCACGAGCTCCGTCTGGTCGCCGCCGCGCCAGCGCCGCAACAGCGAGACCTGCATGTGGTTGAGCGGCGCGATGTACGGGATGCGGTAGCGCACGCCGCGGGCGAGCGCGGGGTTGTCGTACAGCAGGTCGTCGTGTCCGGACACGATCTGCGCGGTCCACACCGCCTTGGCGTGCTCCGCAGCGACGATGTCGAAGAAGCGTTGCGCGCCGTCGACATCGCTCGCCAGCGTCTGATAACGAGCAGCGATCGCCAGGTCCGACTTCGCCAGCACCTGCGCCATGTTCGACACGACCGTTCGGAACCACGGCCACCGTTCGTGCATGTCGCGCAGCTCTGCGAGGCGCTCGTTGTCGTCGTCGACCCACGCCGCCACAGCGGTTCCGACGCCGAACCATCCCGGCAGCATCAGCCGGCACTGGCTCCAGCTGAACACCCACGGGATCGCGCGCAGGTCCTCGATCCTTCCTGAGCTCGTCCTCGACGCGGGCCGCGAGCCGATGTTCATCGTCGACAGCTCGCCGACGGGCGTGATAGCCCTGAACCACTCGACGAAGCCGGGTGTGTCGTACACGAGCGTGCGGTACGCGACCTCCGATGCGTTCGACAACTGATCGGCGATCTCGACGAACCGCGCATCGGCGTGCGCCGTGTCGCGCCCTCTCAGCACCGTCGATTCGATCGATGCCGCGACCAACGCCTCCAAGTTCTGACGCGCCCGTTCAGGGTCCGCGAACTTCGCCGAGATCATCTCGCCCTGCTCGGTCATCCTCAGGCCGACCTGCACGCTCCCCGCCGGTTGGGCGTTGATCGCGTGGTAGCTCGACCCTCCCCCACGACCCACCGTTCCGCCGCGACCGTGGAACAGTCGCAACTTCACGTCGTGGCGCGCTGCAGTCTCCACGAGACCTTCCTGGCAGCGGTACAACGCCCAGTTCGACGAGAGGTATCCACCGTCTTTGTTGCTGTCGGAATATCCGAGCATCACTTCCTGGAGCCGTCCACGGTTGTCGAGCCATTCGCGGTACTGCGCGTGCGACCACATCGCATCGACGACCACCGACGCGTTCTGCAGGTCCGCAATCGTCTCGAACAGCGGCACGATGCCGATCGCGAGGTGCGTCGGCGTGAAGGATCCGGCACTCGAGGACAGGAGACCGACTTCGCGAAACAGGACGCCGACTTCGAGGACATCGGAGACCGACTCGCACTTCGAGATGATGTAGTTCTCGATCGCGTTCGGGCCGAACGTGCGCAGCGTTGTCGCCGCCTCGCGAAGGATCGACAGCTCGCTGTCGACGAGATCGCTGACAGTCGATTGCGCGCCGAGGAGCGGTCGGGACGTGGCCAGCTCGGCCGACAAGAGCTCGACACGCTTCGCTTCGTCGAACCCGAGGTAGTCGTCGCACACTCCGGCGATTCGCAGCAGCTCGTCGACGACCTTCTCGTGCACTGCCGAGTTCTGACGAAGGTCGACGGTTGCGAGATGGAAGCCGAACGTCTCGACGGTGCCGCGCAGCGCGGCAAGCCGGCCGCTGGCCACCGCGTGCGCACCGTGCTGATGCAGCGCCGCGTCGATGACGTCGAGGTCGGCGAGCAACTCGGCCGGTGACGCGTAGCGCGGACGATCACCGATCGGCGGATTGCCGGGTACATCACCGATCAGCGCGCGCGCAGTCGCGGCGAGTCGGGCATGCATGCCGCGCAGGGCGCGCCGGTACGGTTCATCGAGTCGATACGGCGAGGTGTCACCGGCTGCGTCGGCGAGCATCGTCACCTCGGGGCTGGCGCCGACCAGCCGTGACGACATCGAGAGCTCCTCGGCGAGCAGCCACAGCTCGCGCAGATCGTGTCCCAACGCCAACGCCGCCTGCTGCTGGAACGTGTCGGCCAACACGTCCGCGGTGACGAACGGGTTGCCGTCGCGGTCGCCGCCGATCCATGATCCGATTCGCAACAGCGGCCGCTCGCGATCGGGGCGCGAGCCGAAGGCGGCGTTGACGGCCTGGTTCAAGAGCGAGCTCTGCGACATCAACGACAGCTCGAAGTAACGCATCGCATCGTTGACCTCGTCGCGCAGCCGCAGCTTCGAGAGTCGCAGCATCGCCGTCTGCCACAATGTCACGATCTGGCGCCACAGCTCCTCGTGCCACGCTGCTTCCTCGACGTGGTTCATGTCGACGCGGTCGCGTTCTGCCATCAACGATGCCACCGCAGTCTGGATCGACTGAATCGTCCTGCGGCGAATCTCAGTCGGGTGTGCGGTCAGGACGGGCACGACCTCGCTCGCGCCAACCGAATCGCGGATGTGCCGAGCATCGATCCCTGCTTGGGCGACGAGTTGAATCGTGTGCCCGAGCGTGCCCGGCGGTGGTGGCGTGCCACTGCCCACCGCGGCGCGTCGTCGACGGGCGTGATCGGTGTCCTCTGCGATGTTCGCCAACATCGCGAAGTAGCTGAAGGCCCGGATGACGTGCAGCGCGTCGGCGATCGGCAACGGATCGAGCAGCTCGATCAGGCGCGCCGGATCGGTGTCGCCGACTGCAGCGCGGCGAATCGCCTCGACGAGATCGAGGGTCGCGGCGCCGGCCTGATCGGCGATGACATCCCCCAGTGTCCGCCCCAACAGGCGGATGTCGTCGTTGAGCGACTCGGACGGGCGCATCGCGTCAGGATACGAGCACCCGGCACGAGTGGCGGACGGTTGGCAGACCACGATTCGCCGCCGAGTACGGTCGAGACACACATGACACTCGGCTCGATACGCCATGAGATCCGCATACATCGTCCCGCGGCGATCGTGTGGGACCTCGCGGGGGACGCCGCCCGCTTGCACGAGTGGTTCCCCGGAATCACGTCGTGTCAGGTCGACGGCACCACGCGCGTCATCGTGCTCGGCTCCGGAATCCCGATGCCCGAGGAGATCCTCGTGGTCGACAACACGCAACTGCGGTTCCAGTACAGGATCACTGCTGGTGTGTTCGTGTTTCATCGCGGCACGATCGACGTGATCGATCTCGGTGACGACACGTGTCTCGTGGTGTACTCGACGGAGGCCGACCCGAGGGCGATGGCGCTGACGATCGGTGGCGGGACGGCCGGTGCGCTCGACGAGCTGAAACGACAGATGGAATCAAGCCAGTACGAGGGCGCTCGCTGATGGGCCGCAAGATCCTGTTCGTCACGACCGATCAACAGCGCTACGACGCGTTGGGCTGCAACGGTGGGATCGTCGCGCGGACGCCAGTGATCGACGGTCTCGCGGCCAAGGGGCATCGCTACGAACGAGCCCAGCCGCAGTCGGTGGTGTGCATGCCTTCGCGTTCCACCATCATCACCGGCCAACATCCGAGCACGCATGGCGTGTGGATGAACGGTGTCGCGTTGCCGGCCGACGCGCCGAGTGTCGCCTCGGTGCTGCACGACAACGGGTACCGCACGGCTCTCATCGGCAAGCCGCACTTCGAGCCGTTCCTCGATCCGTTCGCCCGATTCGCGGAGAACCGGTTCGCCCGCGACGGGCTCGTCGGATTGCACCGCGGTTTCGAGCACTTCGAGGCGGCGACGCACGGTGCCATCGGTCCGTTGCACTATGCGAGGTGGATGGCGCAGCATCACCCGGAGGCTGTCTCGATGTTCTATCCGGTGCTCGACATGTCACTCGAGGTCAATGCGGCGGGCGGCGGCGAGACCGGCGCACCGCAGGTCCACGACAACGCGATACCACGCGAGTGGTACCACACCGATTGGGTTGCCGACCGCACGATCTCATGGCTTGATTCGCTCGACGCCGACGACGATTGGTTCTGCTGGATGAGCTTCCCGGACCCGCATCATCCGTGGGATCCGCCGGCCTCTGAGGTCGGGCGGGTCGACTGGCGCGAGGTCCCACTCCCAGCCGGGTACGTGGCCGACGCCGGCCGCCGGGAGGCGATCCTCGACTCGAAGCCGCGCCACTGGCGAGCGTGGTACGACGGCTCGCTCGTCTCGAACTACGAAGCGCCACTCGCATGGGTTCCCGCGACACTGACGGCAGATCAGGTGCGCGAGGTCAACGCCCGCAACGCGGTCGAGTGCGAACTGATCGATGAAGCGCTCGGGCGAGTGATCGCCGCCGTTCAACGACGCGGATGGAACGACGACGTCGATGTGATCTTCACGACCGACCACGGCGAGTTGCAGGGCGATTTCGGCTTGCTCTTCAAAGGTCCGTATCACGTCGACGGCCTCATGCGGATCCCGCTCGTCTGGAAGCCGGCATCCTCTGCGGGCGTGACGCCGTCGACCGTCACCCGGCCCGTCGGGCTCGTGAACCTCGCGCCAACGTTCTGTCAGATCGCGGGCGTCGACGTACCCGAGTGGATGGAGGGTGCGCCGCTCCCGAGCGACGACGCGGATGCTGCGGCGCGTGGGTTCGAGAGAGTGCTGACCGAGTGGGACAGCGATCTCTTCGGCGTCGACGTGCACCTGCGCACGATCACCCGCGATCAGTGGGTGTGCACGACGTACCAAACGGGTCACAGCCACGACGGAACGGAGGGTGAGCTGTACGACCTCCGCGACGACCCACTGCAGCAGGTGAACCGATGGGACGACCCGTCGCTGTCAGCACTGCGAAGCGATCTCCTCGTCGACCTCTTCGACCATCAGCCGGCGATGCACATGCCGTGGCGCCGAGTCGAAGCACCGGTGTGAGGATCGTGCCCGCTTGGAGGCGAGTCGGGGTTAGGCCTTGCCGGGTTGCGATCGCAGCAGGCGACGGCCCTGCACAGTGATCTCGAGCTCCTTGAACCACGGCGCCGGCTTGTCGCCGCTGCGCTGACCCCACACGAGCGAGCGTTCCTTGGCGTCGTTGAGGCACGACGCAACGGTCTCCAGGTCCCAGCCGAGTCGCTTGGCGATGATCGAGTTGTCGACGGGGGCACCCGAGTCGTCACCGCTCAGCACGACGGCGAGCAGCTTGACCATGAGGTCGTCGCTTGCTTCCTCGGCCTTCGGCACACCCTTCGACATCGAGATTCCCACACAGCTTTCTCTCGCAGTCCTGCGCCGGAAGCGGCTCCGCCGAAGCGAGGAGAACGTGAGGGTGAGACTCTACCGCCGAAGTTCCGGGTACGGGTGAAGAAGCGTCCGCCGCCGGGTGGCATGCTGCGCTGATGAACTCGTACGACGTCCTCGTCATCGGCGGCGGGATCGCCGGTGCGTCGATCGGGTACGAGCTCGCCAGTGATCGCACGGTCGCGCTGCTCGAGATGGAGCCGACGCTCGCCTATCACACGACGGGTCGATCGGTGGCCACGTTCCTCGAGAGCTACGGCGGACGGACGATCCGGTTGCTGACGAGCGCGAGTCGGTCGTTCATGGAGGACCCTCCAGACGGCTTCACCCGCCCTCTGCTGAAGCCGCTTCCGCTCATCTGGATCGCGCCGCCCGGCGACGTCGAGGCAACGCACAGCATGTACGAAGCCGTTGTCGAGTTCGTGCCGGCGATGCGCGTCCTCACCGCGGACGAAGTCGTCGACGCGACGAAGGTCGTCCGGCCGGATTGGGTCGCGATCGGGTTGATGGAACCAGGTGCGAGTGAGATCGATGTCGCGGCCTTGCACGGCGGTTACGCCGGCGGGCTCCGCAGCCGTGGGGGCGACATCCACACGTCTGCCGCTGTCGTGGACATGCGTCGCGTCGCCGGCCGCTGGCACGTGACCGACTCTTCCGGCGAGACGTACGACGCGGCGGTGGTCGTCAATGCTGCCGGTTCGTGGTGCGATCTCGTCGCCGGCATCGCCGGTGCGAAGCCGGTGGGCATCCATCCGTTACGTCGCACCGTGTTCACCATCGGTGCGCCGGCGCACAACGACGCACAGACGATCCCGCTCGTCGCGGACGTCAGCGGCACGTTCTACCTCAAGCCGGAGGGACCGCAGATCGTGTGCTCGCCCGCAGACGAAGTCCCGTCCGAGCCGTGCGATGCGCGACCCGAAGAGGTCGACATCGCACGAGCAATCGATGTGATCAACGCGGCAACGACACTCGACATCCGCCACGTCCGTTCGTCGTGGGCCGGGTTGCGAAACTTCGTTGCCGACCGCTCTCCGGTCGCCGGGTTCGACGACGCAGTCGACGGCTTCTTCTGGTTCGTCGGTCAAGGTGGCTACGGCATCCAGATGGCGCCGGCACTCGCTCGGGCGGGCGCGTCGTTGATTCGCTCAGGGCACCTTCCGCAAGAACTGATCGCTCGAGGGCTCGATGGCGAGGCACTCGACCGTCGCCGCCTCGTGGGACTGACGACGCTCGACGGCCACTAGTCGAGCTCACGCCAGCTTGCGCCACAAGGAACCCCTCAGACGACCTTCGTGACGATGTTGGTGCCGACATCGACGGCGTACGAACCCAGCGTGGTCACCTCGCTGTCGGCGCGCGTGACGTCGGCGACGAGCCGATACTCGGCAACCCAACGATCTGGCGTCACGGTGTGCAGCGTGTACCCGCGATGGGTCAGCTCCGCATCGATCAGATGCGGATAGGCCTTCAGCACATCCGTGAACTGATCGCTGATCAGCCCAGAGGAACTGATGGCCGTCGTGATGAACTCGGCGCCCACTGGCGTGCCCGTGCCGCGATCGCCGGCACGGAGTTGAGCGATCGCCGCGAGGTGGATGTCGCCGGTGACCACGACGACGTTCGGGATCTTGGCATCCGCAAGGTGCTGGAGGATGCGAGCCCGCTCGACCGGATACCCGTCCCACTGGTCGAAGTTCAGCACGGCGCCGTTGAGCGTCGCGTCGGCGAACACGACTTGATTGCCGATGACGTTCCATGTCGCGGTAGACGCCCCGAGCGTGTCGAACAGCCACGCCTCTTGCACGTCGCCGAGCATCGTTCGCGTCGGGTCGAAGACCTCTGGGCACGGAGGCGCAACGCTGAGCGTCACGTCGCCACACGCCTGGTCACTGCGGTACTGGCGACCGTCGAGCAGCACTAGATTCATCAGCGCGCCCCAGTGCTCGTCGCGGTACGTCTTGTACTCGGTCACTGCATCGACGGGCGGGTCGAGCCGAACAGGTTGGTGCTCCCACCACGCCTGGTACGCCGCGAACCGGCGAGCAGGAAAGGTCGGCGCGTCCGCCGGCGCCTGCGGGACGAGACCGGCGTAGTTGTTCTCGACCTCGTGGTCGTCCCAGATGATGAACCATGGGCAGGTCACGTGCGCGGCTTGCAAGTTGGGATCGGTCTTGTACCGGCCGTAACGGTTGCGATACTCCTCGAGCGTCGTCGGTTCCGGTCCGAGATGCACACGCGCCGCAGGATCGGCGCCCGGTGCCCCGGCGTCCTCGTAGATGTAATCGCCGAGCCACACGACGAAGTCGGGAACGTGCTCGGCGATGTCCCGGTGGGCTGCGTATTGTCCCTCCGAGTAGTTCTGGCAGCTCGCGACTGCGAACACGGCTCGATCGACGACCGAATCTGCCGGCGGGGCGACGCGGGTGGTGCCGACCGGACTCGTGTACTGACCCACGCGAAAGCGATAGTTCCACTTCCCGGCGGACAGCGGGACCACCGCGTGAACGCTGTGGCCATGCGCCGCAACGGCCGTCTCGGTTCCGCTTGATTCGATCGACGCGAAGTCGGCGGTGCTGCTGACTTCCCACGTGACGTCGACGTCGTCGGCCGGCATCCCTCCGGCGTTCAGCGGCTCCGGTGCCAGCCGGGTCCACAACACGACGCTCGTCGGGTCCGGATCGCCCGACGCGACTCCCAGTGTGAACGGATCGCCCGAGAGCTGGATCGTCGGCAACGTGGTGGACGTCGTCGTCGAAGCCGGCGACGTCGGTGCAACTGTCGTGGTCGCGGCAGCATCAGTCGTCGCCGCGATGTCGCCCGTCGGCAGAGCCGATGTCGGCGCGCCCTGTTGACCGCCCGAGTCCGAGCACGCCCCGACGATCACCGCCGCGCCGGCCACGAGGAACAAGCGACGCGAGATCGGCTGCATCGGGGCAGTCTGCCCGATCGACCCGACGGACCTGCGATCGATCGATGACACCGCGCGGCGGCTACGTTCGACGACGTGCCGCACGGTCTCCCCATCTTGCCGACGACCGTCGTCGGCAGCTATGCGCACCCTTCTTGGTTCTACGCGGCGAAAGAGTTGATGGAGGCCGGCAGGTTTGGACCGGTCGACGTCGATGAGACGTTCGACGACGCAGTAGACCGCGCCATCCTCGATCAGGAGGAGGCAGGTCTCGATGTGATCAGCGACGGCGAGATGCGGCGGGCCAGCTTCGTCTGGGCGTTCGCATCGCGGATGACGGGATTGCGCGATGGCGGTGCACCGCGCAAGATGGGTCCGATGTCGCTCGACATGCGCAACGTCCAGGAAACGACGGGGCCGGTCGGCGTTCCGAACGGGATGGGCGCCGTTGCCGAGTTCGAATATGCGTCCCGGCGCACGTCCACACCGCTGAAGATCCCGCTGCCGGGCCCATTCGCGTTGACCACGTTCATCCGTCCCGTCGACTACTACACCGATCGCACGCATCTTGCGGAGGCGTTCGTGCCGGCCCTCAACAACGAGATCCGTCAGCTCGCCGCAGCAGGGTGCAAGTGGATCCAGCTCGACGAGCCGGCAACGCCCGGCTATGCCGCCAACGATCCACATACGCCGGCCGACATCGCCCGGCTGTTCAACGCGTGCATCGACGGTGTCTCGGGTGTGCACTTCAGCCTGCACATCTGCTTCGGTTCGTTCCGCAAGCTGCCATACGCAAAGAAGACGTACGCGCGTTACTTCCCCGATCTCCTCGAAGCGAAGGCGGACCAGTTCGTGTTGGAATACGGCACACGCGAGATGTCGGAGATCGACCAGTGGATGAAGTGGGCGCCAGATCGCGAGCTCGGCGCCGGCATCATCGACATCCGCACGCACTACTGCGAGACACCCGACGACGTCGCCGAACGGGTCCGCAAGTGTCTCGATCACGTTCCCGCCGACAAGCTGTTCCTCACGACGGACTGCGGTCTGCGGTACGTCCACCGGACACTCGCCCGGCAGAAGATCACGAACCTCGTCGCCGGTGTACGCAAGGTTCGTGAGACGTTGTGAGCAACACGAACCAGTCGAGACCGCAACCGCGCAAGATCCTGATCGACACCGATCCCGGCATCGACGATGCGATGGCGATCTTCTATGCCCTCGAGTCTCCCGAGCTCGACGTCGTCGGGCTGACCACCGTCTTCGGCAACGCACACACATCCGTGTGCACGACGAACGCACTCAAGCTGCTCGAGATCGCTGGGCGGACCGACATCCCCGTCGCGAGAGGTGTCGACGAACCGCTGGCGATGCCGTACCGAGGGCCAGTCGCCTTCGTCCACGGCACCGACGGGCAGGGCGACGTCTTCCTGCCTCCGCCGACCACGTCGGCAGTCGATGCAACGGCGGCGGAGTTCATCATCCGCACCGTCATGGATTCACCCGGTGAGATCACGTTGGTGGCACTCGGCCCACTGACGAACATCGCGACCGCGATGCAGGTGGAGCCGACGCTCACAGCCCGTCTCGCGGAGATCGTGTTGATGGGAGGGAACGCGTTCACTGGCGGCAACGCGTCGCCCGCTGCCGAGGCGAACATCCTCAACGACCCGGAGGCCGCCGACATCGTGTACGGCGCAGAGTGCTCGATCGTGATGGCCGGACTCGACGTCACCGAGCAAACGATGATGACATCGGCTGACCTCGCCAGGATGTCGGCGTTCGACAACCCCCGAGCGCAGCACTTGGCCGCGATCGTCCCCTTCTACCAGGAGTTCTACAGAAGCCGCGCCGGTGTCGACGGCATCTTCATCCACGACTCATCGACGATCAGCTACTTGCTCGCACCGGAGCTGTACACCTGGGTCGAGCACCCGATCCGCGTCGACATCGGCTACAGCGTCTGCCGTGGAAAGACGCAGCCGGCGACGCAGATCAGTGATCACGAGACGCCGTGGAACGGACGGCGGCCGGTCCGGATCCTCACCGGGGTCGACGCGCGAGCCGTCGTCGAACTTGAATTGGAACACCTGTCGCGCTGAACGAGCGCGACGAACCCAGCCATCCCACCAAGCCGTCAGAACCGAGGTACACCGAATGCCGTTGGATCCACAAGTACAGAGCCTGTTGGCGGAGATGCAGAGCCAAGGATCGCCGCCGATCCACATGCTGTCGGTCGACGATGCGCGGACCGTGTCGGAGCAGATGAGCGCGCTCGCCGGCGAACCCATCGACGTCGGCTCGGTCCGCACCATCACCATTCCGGTCGACGGTGACGAGATCGACGCTCGGGTGTACACGCCCGAAGGTGACGGGCCGCATCCCGTCGTGATGTTCTTCCACGGCGGCGGCTGGGTGATCTGCAGCCTCGACACCCACGACAACGTCGCACGCGCGATTTGTCGCGACGCCGATGCTGTTGTCGTGTCGGTCGACTATCGAATGGCGCCGGAGCACCGCTTCCCCACTGCCGCGCACGACTGCTTTGCTGCGACCAAGTGGGTCGCGGAGAACGCGGCATCGCTCGACGCCGACGCGACACGTCTCGCTGTCTGCGGTGACAGCGCCGGCGGCAACCTCAGCGCGGTCGTGTCACAGATGGCACGCGACGCCGGCGGGCCCGCCATCGTCTACGCCGCGCTCATCTACCCAGCAGTCGACATGACCCGCAAAGGCGGCTCGTTGGACGAGAACGCGAGCGGCTACTTCCTCGAAACGGACGGCATGGAGTGGTTCATGAACCACTACATCGCCGAAGAGGACAAGTCCGACACGAAGGCGTCGCCACTGCTGCACTCCAGCCTCGCCGGCCTGCCGGACTGCTTCGTCGCGACATGCGAGTACGACCCGCTGCGCGACGAGGGTGAGGCGTATGCGGACGCACTACGCGCCAACGGTGTGCACGCCGAGCACAAGCGCTACGACGGACTGATCCACGGCGTCGCGAACATGACTGGCGTCCTCGACGGCGGCCGGCAACTGGTCGCTGACGTGTCATCACATCTGCGGGCGGCGCTTCACCGCTAGCGCATCGTCGCGACGTCGATCGTGGTGCCAGTGATCATTCGGACTTGACGCGCCATTGCACTCGCCGAAATCCGGAACGGGTGCTTCGGACCGATGATCGGGTCGTCGAGTGGCGCGAGCGCGACGCTGCCGAGGCATCGCCCGTACTGCAGCGTCTCGAACCACTCGACGACATCGAGGTTGACGGGCGACGTCCGGCGATACGCGTCGACGAAGCGGCGGGCAAGCGAGCCGGTGATCGCTCGCAGCACGCCTTCTGCGAGGCGCGGCACCGCAATCGGTGGGCAGTGCAACAACGCCGCGGTACAGCCGACGTCATACTCACGCCGGCACAGGCATCCGTTCGTCCAATCGAGGACGTCGAACGAGCCGTCCGGCTTGGCGAGCATGTTGAAGGGGTGGATGTCGCCGTGACAGACGACGGCGGGTTCGAACGACGGGCGATGATCTTCGAGCCATGTCAGCAGGCCGTCGAATCCCGCGGACGACCTGTTCGCCGCGGCGCGGATCTCTGCGAGCCGCACGTGCGGACCGAGCGACGCCACGTCGACACCGGCTGCTGTTAGCGCGTTCATCACTGGCTCCGGATCGAGCCGATGCAACTGCGTCGAAGCACTGGCAAGCTGATGAGCAATCCGGCGAACGATCTTCGGCAACCGCAGCACGGCACTGCCGAGGTGCACGCCGGCGAGCAGCTGAGCACCATCGACGCGCTCCATCACGATGAACGCACCGCCGAGCTCGGCGTCGAAGCCGCTGACGGCGACGCGCGGCGTCGGGTACCCCTGCGCCGCCACCTCGCGATGCACGATCGTCTCGACCTCGCCGACGACGGCATTCGGCATCACACGCAGGACAAGCCGACCGCGCAAGTCGTCGGGCGGGTCGAGCAACTCGAACCCGTAGATGGCCGCCCAGAAGCCTCCCGAGATCGGGACCGGCGGATGCGCGAACGCCTGTGGGTACCCGGCGTGTGACGACACGACGCGCAGCAGCGCACTGTCGATCGACTGCTCGGGCATTCGATCACTATGACAGCCAGCGGGATACCCGATAGAACACACGTGATGAACTCTCCCATCGAGCTGCGCAGCGACAACGCCGCTGGCGTCGCACCCGAGATCATGTCCGCCGTCATCGCTGCCAACACCGGATCCGCGCTGGCATACGGCGCGGACGAGTGGACGGCCGAGCTGCGCGACAAGGTCCGTAAGGTCTTCGAGCATCCCGAGGCCGAGGTCTTCCCGGTCGTCAGCGGAACCGCCGCGAACTCGCTCGCACTCGCCGCACTCTGCCCGCCGTGGGGTGCCGTGCTGTGTCACGACACTGCGCACATCCTGCAGAGCGAATGTGGTGCGACGTCGATGTTCGGTGGCGGCGCGATCATGCGCGGCATCGGTGGCGACAACTTCAAGGTGAACCGCGACACGTTGGAGCACGCCTTCGAGGCGACACGATGGGGCGACCCTCACCACTCGCAACCATCTGTGCTCTCTCTCACCGTTCCCTCGGATCACGGCACCGTGTACTCGCTTGCCGAAGTGACCGAGGTGGCATCCGTCGCGCGTGAGCGCGGACTACGCGTTCACATCGATGGTGCGCGAATCGCGAACGCGATCGCGGCGCTCGGCTGCACGCCCGCCGACCTGACGTGGCGCGCCGGGATCGACGCGTTCTCGTTGGGGGCGATGAAGAACGGCGCGCTCAGCACCGATGCCATCGTCTGCTTCGACCCGGCCATCTCCGAACAGCTCGTGTACCGGACGAAGCGAGCCGGGCACGTCGCTTCGAAGATGCGATTCCAATCCGTTCAGCTCACGGCGTATCTGACTGACGACGTGTGGCTGCGTCTCGCCGGTCGTTCCAACGCTGCGATGGCCAAGTTCGCCGACGGGTTGCGCGGGCTCGCCGTCGAACTCCTCAACGAGCCGGACGTCAACATGCTGTTCGCCCGCGTCGATCCGGCGGTCGCCGACCGCATGGCCGAGTTGGATCTGTTGTTCTACCGGATGTCGGCCGACACGGTTCGGCTCGTGACGAGCTTCCAGACGACCGACGACGAGATCGACGAAGCCCTGTCCCGGATCAAGACGGCGATCGCCGGTTAGATCGACTCGCTCACGACACCGCCCTCTCGCTGATCCACACCGCCATCAACACCAACGCGCCGCCGACCGCGTCTCGCAGGTGCAAGTGCTCACCCACGACGAGCCACGAGAAGATCACACCGATGATCGGCGTCAGGAACAGCGTCACGGCGACACGATTCGACGGCTGATTCGCCAGCACGAGGCACAGCAACAGGTACGCGATGCCCGAGCCGATCCCGAGGAAGATGACGGCGCCGAGCGCCTTCGGCGTCACGGAGTTGCCGCGCAACATCCCTCCGTCCAGCACGTCGAACAGGCACGCCGGAATCACGAAGAACAGCGCGCCGACCTGTGTCACCGCAGCAACCGC
The DNA here is from genome assembly GCA_036403055.1 of Ilumatobacteraceae bacterium. GTDB lineage: Bacteria > Actinomycetota > Acidimicrobiia > Acidimicrobiales > Ilumatobacteraceae > JAENVT01. The sequence continues at coordinate 17,476 of DASWRR010000146.1, forward strand.
GAGCGGGTCGACGCCACGTCCGACTCGGCGGACGAACGCGGTGTAGATGGAGAAGGCGACGACCGTCCCGAGCAACAGGATGATCGGCACGACTGGGGACGGCCCGGAGTTCTCGGTGAACACGCCGGAAGCGACGAGGGCTCCGGTGAACCCGACGATCAGGGCGATGACCGAGCGGCGCGACGGAGCGTCACCGACCAACAGCACGCCGGCCAGCGCGACACCGATCGGCTCGAGGCCGACGACGATCGAGCCGATCGTCGCAGAACCTCGGTCGACTCCGATGCCCATGAACACGGCCATCAGTCCGATGCCGAACATGCCGATGATGATCAACCTGCGGATGTGCAGTCGGGCAGTCGCGAGGCGGTGCCGGGCGACGACGACGAGCATCACGGCCGCGAGCGTGAACCTGACGAGGTTGGTGGTCGCCGGCCCGAAGCTCTCGCTGGCCAACTTGTACGCCGGGAGGCTTCCACCGAAGAACAGCACGATGACGAGCAGCGTTGCTCGGACCGCGAGCGACGGCGCCTGCGCCGGCTGTCCGACCACCTCGGTCGTTGCCTCGCCGATCGCCATGGCAGACACCATATGCGCCGCGATGATCCGCCGACTACCCTCAGTCGTTGGCGTGCCGGGAAGTCTGGTCGGCGAAAACAGGAGACCATGTGACCCGCCATCATTCGCGCACCGAGCCGCCGACGGAACGTGCCGTGTCGCCCGTGCGCGAGTTCCTGCAGACGGAGACCGCGGGTGGCGTGTTGTTGGCCGTCGGCGCGATCGCTGCGCTGGTGTGGGCCAATTCGCCGTGGTCGTCGTCGTACGAACGGTTGTGGACGAGTTCAGCGTCGCTGACCGTCGGGACTCACTCACTGCACCTCGTGCTCCGGCAGTGGGTGAACGAAGGGTTGATCACCATCTTCTTCTTCGTCGCCGGCCTCGAGATCAAACGCGAGCTCGTGAAGGGGCAGCTCGCCACGAGGGGTGCTGCGTTGCTCCCCGTGTTGGCGGCGTTGGGAGGAATGTTGGCGCCGGCTCTCATCTACCTCGCAATCGCCGGAGGCAGCGCGCCCCGAGGTTGGGCGATCGTCGTCGCCACCGACATCCCCCTCGCACTCGGAGTTCTGGCGATCGCAGGGAGTCGCGTGCCGCCGGCGTTGCGAGTCTTCCTGCTGGCATTGGCGATCGTCGACGACATCGGCGCGTTGCTGATCATCGCTGCCGTCTACTCGACCGCGATCGGTTGGGGTTGGGTGATGGCGGCTGTTGCGGTGGTCGGTGTGGCGGTGATCGCTCGGCGGATCGGCGTTCGTTCGTACTGGGTGTACATCGCGTTGGGATGCCTCTTGTGGCTCGCGCTGCACGAGGCGGGACTCAACGCGACGCTCGCCGGTGTCGCGATGGGACTTCTCGCGCCGATCTCCGTCGTCGAGTGGTTGGAGCACGTGCTGCATCCGTGGGCCAGCTACGTGATCGTCCCGATCTTCGCGCTGGCGAACACGGGTCTGACCTTCAGCACTGATCTCGTGCACAGCGCGATCCGCTCGCCGATCACGTGGGCGATCATCGTCGGGCGTGTCATCGGCAAGCCGCTCGGCATCATTGTCGCGACCAAGTTGGTCGTCGGTGCGCGGGTCGCCGACGCGCCGGCCGACACGACGGGTCGTCAGCGGTTGGGCGTGGCGACATCCGCCGGAATGGGGTTCACCGTCGCGTTGTTCGTCACCGGGCTCGCGTTCAGCGATGCCGGGCAACGGTCGAACGCGACGCTCGGCATCCTCGTCGCTGCCGTCATCGCCGCCGGCGCGTCGCTGTCCATCCTCGGCTTCCGTCGCGGCGACTCGTAGGTGCAGAATCTGTCGATGCGCGCGTTTCGTGTCGTCGTGGTCGCAACAGTCGTGCTCGCATCGTGCGGGAGCGACAACGCGTCGACCTCGCCGACGACTGGGACCAGTCCGTCGCCTGCGACCGGTCCGTCGTCTGCGTCGTCGACGTCGGCGAACAGCGACAGCGATCTGCAGCATCTGACGTTCGTCGCGAAGGACGGGACGGCGATCGACTACGTGATGCTCGTACCTCCGGGCCGCGCAACCGGACAACCTGGCAAGGTCCTGCTGACGTTTCCGCCGGGTGGCCAGGATCCGCAAGTCACCGAGCGGGTCGTCGAGGACAAGTTCCATGATGAGGCGGTCGCCCGTGGCTGGGTCGTCGTGTCGCCTGCCGCGCCGACGACCGGCCTGTTCTACGAGAACAAGTCGGCAGCGCTCGTTCCCGAGCTCCTCGACCACATTGCGGCCGAGTACCCGCCCGAAGGCGGGAAGTTCGATCTCGCCGGCGTCAGCAACGGCGGACTGTCGGCGTTCAAGGCCGCGCTGTCGTTCCCGGACCGGTTCCGTTCACTGGTCGTCTTTCCCGGGTACTCGCAAGACGGCGGTGACGATCCGAACCTGTCGAAGTTGAAAGACATCGGCGTCAGCATGTTCGTCGGCGGCGACGACTCCGGCTGGCGACAGGCGAGCGAGCAGACGGAGGCGACGCTGAAGGGGCTCGGCTACACCGTCGAGTTGCACGTCGTCCCGGGCGAGCCGCATATCATCGCGTCACTCACCGGCGCCGATCTCTTCGATGCCATCGAACGCGTCCGCGCCTGACCAACCAAGGGAAGCAACGTGATCAAGTCGTGGCTGTTCGAGTTCTTCCACCAACCGCTCGACGAGCAACTGCGTTCTGATCCCCACGCGGTCCACGACCACTTCCGTTGGTACATCGATCTGTGGACGCGAGCTGACGCGCGGAACTTCGAAGGCATCTTCTTCAGCGAGCACCACTTCGGCGCGGCATACAGCCCATCGCCGAACCTGCTGCTCTCACACGTCGCGGCGCGCACGTCCAGGATTCGGCTCGGGGTGCTCGGCTCGGTGACTCCGTACGCGACGCCGTGGCGCGTCGTCGAGGAGATCGCGATGCTCGATCACCTGACGGATGGCCGGCTCGAGATCGGCGTCGTCAGTGGAATTCCGCCGGAGCTCGCGGTCGTCGGGATCACACCCGAGGTCGCAGCCGCCCGTCATGCCGAAGTGATCGACGTTCTCGACGCGGCATTGCAGGATCGAGTGATCTCGCATCACGGAACCGAGTGGAACTTCGACGATCTCGAGATCCTGCCGCGGTGCCTCCAGCAGCCGCATCCTCCGGTGTGGACCGCCGTCCGCAGCGCAGGGTCCGCTGAACGCGCCGGACGACGCGGATGGAAGGCATGCGGCGGATTCCTCTCCGCAAAGGAGATCGCCGTTGTCTTCGATGCGTACCGCGAGGGTGCGCAGGCGACCGGCCACGATCACGGACCCGAGCAGATCGCCGTCCGCAGGATGGTCACGTTCGTCGACAACGCGTCGGAGCAACGCGAAGCCGTGAACAGGGCGAAGCGCGCCCTGCTCGACGTGCTGACCGCGAGCGCCGGGCCACTCCCGCCGTGGGCATCGTTGCTCGACCGGCCCGACGAGTCGATCGCCGCGCTCAGCGACGAGGAGTTCGTCAGCGGCACGCCCGAGCAGGTCGCCGAGCAGCTCGTCGAACAGTGCCAAGTGATCGGCGCCGGTCACCTGCTCGTCGCGTTCAGCGAGCGCGACCACGACCGTCTGGAACACAGTCATGAGCTCTTCAGCGAAGTGGTGGCCCCAGCCCTCCAAAACGCCCAAGTCTCCTAACCCCGGGGCCGCCCTCCGCGCCGGCCCCACCTCCCGGCCCCCGCCCCCTCCCGAATCGTCAGTGACGAAACGTCCCGGTCCGGCTGTGAGTCAGATCACGCGCCTGGCGCGACATCCGACTCACACCTCCTCGAATCCAACCCCTCTCGAATCGTCAGTGACGAAACGCACGCGGCAGCGAGGTGTGAGTCAGATCGTGCGACTGGCGCGACATCCGACTCACACCTCCTCGAATCCAACCCCTCCTGAATCGTCAGTGACGAAACGCACGCCGCAGCGAGGTGTGAGCCGGATCGCGGGACTGGCGCGACATCCGACTCACACGCCAGCCGCGGGACGGTCAGGATTTGATGCGGAGGTTGTCGGGGTCGTAGAGGGGGCGGATGGAGAGGTGCGCGGGGTAACGCTTGCCGGCGATCTCGACGTCCCAGGTGCCACTTGAGAGGTAGGCACCGTCAACCGGCTGACCGGCGTCGACCATGACGAGGCCGACGGCTCCGCCGAGCGTGAACCCGTAGGACGCGGCACGGACGTATCCGACCGCGCAGCCGTCGCGCCGAACGACTTCCGCGTGGAACATCAGCGGTTCCGGATCGTCGACCAACACTTGCACGAGTCGACGCGCCAGCGGGCCGGCAGCCTTCTGCGCGACGACGGCATCGCGGCCGATGAACCCACCCGGCTTCTCCAGGTCGACGGCGAAACCGAGACCCGCTTCGAGAACCGAGTCGGTGTTGTCGATGTCGTGCCCGTAGTCGCGGTACCCCTTCTCCATCCGCAGGCTCGCGAGCGCCTTCAGGCCGGCGTGACGCAGCGCGAACGGGTCGCCGGCGCCGACGATCCTGTCGTAGACGTGGAGCGCTTGCTGGGCGGGCACGTACAACTCGTAGCCGAGCTCGCCGAGATAGGTGATCCGCACGCACAGCACCTGGGCGAAGCCGATGTCGATGTAGCGAGCGGTGCGGAACGGGAAGGCCTCGTTGGACAGGTCAGCGGACGTGATCGATTGCAAGAGCTCGCGCGATCGCGGCCCTTGCACGTTCAACTGCGCAAAGCCACTGGTGACGTCGGTGACGATCGCGTGGTGCTCGCAGAAGTGGCGCCGCATGCGCGTCTCGACGTGTCGATGCGCCGTGTCGGTCGCGACGACCCAGTAGCGATCGTCGTCGAGCTTCGTCACGGTGAGATCAGCCTCGAGCGTCCCGGCATCGTTGAGCCATTGCGTGTAGGCGATGATGCCGCACTCACGGTCGACGTCGTTGGCCGACAAGTGGTTGAGCAACCGGCCGGCATCTCGGCCCTGGACGAGGAACTTCGACATGAACGACATGTCCATCAGGATCACGTCGTTGCGTGCCGCCTCGTGCTCGGCCCGCCAGTACTCGAACCAGTTCTGTCGACCCCACGACAGCTTCTCGACCTTCGGTTCGACGCCTTCCGGGGCGAACCAATCGGCGCCTTCCCAGCCGCTGACATCCTTGAAGTACGCGCGCTGCGCCTGCAAGCGGTGATGGATCGGCGACACCTTCGCGTTGCGCGCCGTCGTCATCGACTTGCCGGGATAGTGGCATTGGAACACCATCCCCAGCGACTCGACGGTTCGTGTCGCGCGGTACTCCGGGTTGGACTGGTAACGGTGCAGCCGGTCGATGTTGAACCCCGTCACGTCGACGTCGGGTTGCCCGGTGAGGATCCAGTGGGCCAGCAGCCTGCCCATCCCACCGCCGGTCAATATCCCGACAGAGTTCATCCCCGCGGCGACGAAGTAGTTCCTCAGCTCTGGTGCTTCACCGACGACCGGCAGCAGATCGGGCGTGAAGCTCTCCGGTCCACAGAAGAACGTGCGGATACCGGTCTCCATCGAGATCGGCACGCGACCCATCGCCCGTTCCACGTACGGCCCCATCCGATCCCAATCCGGTTGGATCACGCCGAAGGAGAAGTCGCCGGGGATGCCACCGACGTTCCATGGCGCGCACACCGATTCGAACAGGCCGATCATCAGACC
>DASWRR010000147.1:0-2504 GCA_036403055.1 Ilumatobacteraceae bacterium
GCCGATCGCGATGAAGCCCGCCGCGCGAAACCTGCGATACAGCGCAGAGTCGACCGGTGCGCGATACCCGACGGCCTTCAGTCCACGAGAGCCGAGATGATACGGCTCGCCCTTCATCATGCAGCCGAGGTCCTTGACCACCATCGGCACGCCGGCGAACGGTCCGCCGGCGTCGTTCGATTCCGCTGCTTCGGCGAGCGCCGCGTCGTAGCGCGGGTGGATGACGGCGTTGATGAGCGGGTTGATTCGCTCCGCCGCCTCGATCGCCGCTTGGACCAGTTCGGTACGAGACGCCGCACCCTCGCGCACGAGTTCAGCCTGTGCGGTGGCATCGAGCGAGGCGAGGTCATTGGCGATTCCCATGGCGTCGAACCCTAGGCTGCGGCGGTGCGCGTGGTTGCAGCGGTCGACAAGTTCAAGGGCACCGCGACCGGAGCGCAAGTGGCGGCAGCAGTGGGCTCTGCCTGCTGGGAGCTCGGTCACGACTGCGTCGAGCTACCGGTCGCCGACGGTGGTGAAGGCACGCTAGAGGCACTCGGAGGGCCGAACCGAACCTCGATCGTCACGGGGCCGTTGGGCGATCCGGTCAGCGCTGAATGGCGGATGCACCGCGGAACGGCGGTCATCGAGATGGCCAGAGCATCGGGCCTCACGCTCGTCGGTGGTGCCATCAACAACGACGCGATGGCGGCATCGACGATCGGCACCGGTGAGTTGATCGACATGGCGCTCGACGCCGGCGCGAAGAAGATCATCGTGTGCCTCGGCGGTTCGGCAACGACCGACGGCGGGTACGGCGCGGTCCGCGCGATCCACGCTCCGCATCGACTACGCGGTGTGAAGCTGCTCGTCGCCTGCGACGTCCGGACGCGCTTCCTCGACGCCGCCGAGGTCTTCGGCCCGCAGAAAGGTGCGTCGCCCGCGCAGGTCAAGCTGTTGACCGGACGACTCCGTCGACTGGCCCAGATCTATCAGCACGACTACGGCGTCGACGTCCTCGAGATCGACGGCGCAGGCGCAGCCGGCGGCATCGCGGGTGCGCTCGTCGCGCTCGGCGGCCAGTTGATCCCCGGCTTCGATCTCGTCGCCGATGAGCTGGATCTGCACGACGCGATCGTCGCGGCCGATGCGGTCGTGACGGGCGAGGGTTACCTCGACGAGCAGAGCTTCGAGGGCAAGGTGGTGGGCGGTGTGCAGTCGCTGTGCGCAGATCTCGACAAGCCCGTGGCCGCGGTTGTCGGCGACGCCGCTCCGGAAGTTGCAAGTCGGATCGACCACGTCAGCCTTGTCGACGCGTTCGGTACGGAACGGGCGATCAATGAACCGTTGTGGTGCATCGAGCGCGCCGCGGCAACGCTGTTGGAACGACTTACGGCGCAGCTGACGTAGACGTCGCGCCGGCCACCGTGGTCGTCGAATCAGGACTTGTCATCTGCGCCAACGTCTTGCCGGCCTTGTCGTCGCCGAGCAGCACGAGCACCGTGTTGTCGGCGAGCGTCGCCGGGTCTTGCAACTGGACGGGCGTCGGCATCGGTTCGACCGTTTGCACGCCCATGAGGACCGCGATCGACTGGGCGACGGCCTGAGCGTTGGGATCGCCGTCGAGGTACTGGATCTTGGTCAGCGCTTGCTTGCTCGCGCCGTTGGTCGGCGCGCCCATCGTGAACTGATTCCCGGCGAGCGCCGTGCTCAACTGCTTGGCCACGCCGCTCTGGTGCGACGAGTTGGCCACCAGGACCTTGGCGCCGGCAGTTGTCGGTTGGAACACCGTCACCTGCGGAACGGTGGGTGTCTCCACGACAGGTGTCGTCGTCAGCGGATCCACCGACGTCGACGTCGGCAGCGTGCTCGACGCGCTACCGGACTTGTTGTCGTCGCTGCGGATGTTCCTGAGAATCAGGAAACCGACGACGACCGCGGCGATCGCGATCACGATGGCGAGAGTCGAGCCCATCGGCGAAGCACCGCTGCCCGAACGCTTCGGGGGGCGGCTCGACTGGTCGTTACTCATGTGTGCTCCTCAGCTGTCCCGGGCTAGTCACCACTGGCCGCGCCTTCAATCATCTCACGACGACGACGCTCGCGATGACGCCGCAATCGACGAACGGTGAGCGGGTCGAACTCCAGCGCCGCCGGGTGGTCGATCAGTTCATTGACCTCGAGGTTGTACTGCTCGACGGAGCATGCGAATCGCGATCTGATGGCGTCGTAGCGGTGTTCGTCGAGCGTGAACCACATCGACTCGAATCGGATGATCGCTTGGTCGCGCTCGCTGAGTGTTGGCGTTCCGTCGGTCACGGCGCCAAGCCTTGCCGGTGGAGGAGGGTCAATACAAGGACCCCCCTACTAATGTCCGAACGATGCCGCCGGCCAGCCGTCCGTTCCTCATCGGGGTCGCCGGCGGGACGTGCGCCGGAAAGACCGTCGTGTGCGAACGATTGGCCGAGCGCGCCGGAGCAGATGCGTTGGCCCTCATTCGGCTCGACTCGTATCAGGTCGACCAC
>DASWRR010000148.1:0-1663 GCA_036403055.1 Ilumatobacteraceae bacterium
CGCAACCCACGCAGGAACCCGTCGCCGACGCGGCTGCCGACGACAGCGCGAGCAACAGCGGGACGAGCAAGAGCGGAACGAGCAACAGCGGAACGAGCAACGGTGCGGCGGCCGCCGAGACTGCGCCGCCGCGCGAGAGCGCCGTTCGCAAGATCAACGGCCCTGCTGCTGCACCCATCGAGCTGTCCGATGTCGCCGGCTCGGCGATCTTGAAGCGTGCCCTGCCGTTGGTCGGTGGTCTGGCGTTGCTGTGGCTGGTCGTACGTCGTCTGCGCCGTCACTGACCGAAATGAGCGACGATGTCGCAGCCATTCGTGACCTCATCGGGCGGCCGCCACGAGGTGCGTTCGACGTCGTCGTGCGCGATGCGCAAGGTTGTCCGATCGTGATGCGCAACGCCCCGTTGATGGACGACGGCGAACCGATGCCGACGTTGTACTGGCTCGTCGGCAAACGCGAGGTCCTCGCGGTCAGCCGGCTCGAGGCGGGCGGCGCCGTGCGACGCGCCGAGTCGGAGATCGATCCGCTCCTCGTCGCCGACGCACATGCGCGATATGCGGCCGAACGTGACGCCGCGATCCCCGCCGACCACGCCGGACCGCGACCTCACGGTGGCGTCGGCGGGACCCGCACCGGGATCAAGTGCCTCCACGCGCACTACGCATGGTTCCTCGCCGGCGGCGACGACCCGGTCGGCGCATGGGTCGCCCGACACCTCCCTGACGATGTAGCGGTCCGACGATGAACGCGGTGACCATTCGGATGGAGGACGAGTCGACGCTCGTCGACGTCGACGGCGAGCGTCACGTCATCCCTGTCGGCCCGGTCACCTTGAGCAGCAACGAGATCGTCTCCGATCCCCCGCGGCCGGAAGAGCTGACGAACGCCATCGGAACGGTGTTGGATCACCTCGACGACATGCTGCGAATACTGCCCGCCGCAGCCGACGCCGATGCGGTCGGCATCGTCGGCAATCTCGCGACGGTGATCGCCGCGGTGGAGTTCGGTGGCGCCCCGCCGCTTCCGTTCGCACTCCATCGCGCCGCGGTCGAAGACGTGTTCCGAACCGTTGCAACAGAGTCGTCGGCCGAGCGCGCGTTCAACCCTGGCCTGCCCGCAGACGCTGTCGACACCATCGTCGGCGCGTGTTGCATCGTCGTCGCGGTGATGCGCTACCTGCACCTCGACCAGGTCGACGTCGGGAGTCAACCATGACGAGTCGACGAGGCGGCCTGCACCCGTCGATCGCTCCCGAGCCGGGGATGCGCCTGTACGGGAAGCGGATCATGTTGCGTCCGCTGATGGCTGCGGACTTCGGGCAGTGGACCGAAGTGCGCGTCCGCAACGAGCAGTGGCTGACTCCGTGGGAGCCACTGCGCGCCAACAACTTCGCCGACCCGACTCGACATCGCGACGCGTTCAGTTCGCGTTGCGCGACGCGCGATCGCGAGCGACAGGTCGGCACCGCGTACGGCTTCGGCTTGTTCGTCGACAACGCGTTCGCGGGGGAGATCAACATCAACAACGTCGTGCGTGGCGCGTTCCAGTGCGGCGTCGTCGGCTACTGGATCGATGAACGGCGTGCAGGCAATCGCTACATCGCTGAAGGCGTCGTCGTGCTGTGCAAGTTCGCGTTCGAGGAACTGCACCTGCATCGTCTCGA
>DASWRR010000149.1:0-12848 GCA_036403055.1 Ilumatobacteraceae bacterium
ACTGGGGCGACCTCGACGTCCTCTTCCTCGACCTGCCGCCGGGCACCGGCGACGTCGCCATCTCGCTGGGCCAGCACCTGCCCAACGCCGAGGTCGTCGTGGTCACCACCCCGCAGGAGGCGGCGGCGGAGGTCGCCGAGCGCGCCGGGACGATGGCCTCGATGATGCACCAGCGGGTGGTGGGGGTGGTGGAGAACATGAGCTACCTGCCGTGCCCGCACTGCACCGAGGAGGGCAAGGACCACCGGCTCGAGGTCTTCGGGCGCGGCGGCGGGCGACGTGTGGCCGACACCCTGGGCGGACGGTTCGGGTACGACGTCCCGTTGCTCGGTGAGATCCCGCTCGACCTGAGCCTGCGCGAGGGTGGTGACGTCGGCAAGCCGATCGTGGAGTCCGACCCGACAGCGCCCGGTGCGCGGGTGCTCTCGGCGATCGCCGAGAAGCTCAACGGCCGCGGTCGTGGCCTGGCCGGGATGCAGCTCGGCCTGAGTCCCACCCGGAAGGGTTGAGGCAGTCCGTTGTTCGGCATCGGGCTCCCCGAGCTGATGGTCATCGCGGTCGTCGCGGTGGTCGTCTTCGGGCCCGACCGTCTTCCCGAGTACGCCCGGCAGGCCGGCCGGCTCGTGCGCCAGCTGCGCACCCTCGCCAACACCGCCCAGGACCAGCTGCGCGAGGAGCTCGGCCCGGAGTACGCCGACCTCAAGCTCACCGACCTCGACCCGCGCCAGGCGATCCGTCGCCACATCCTCGAGGCGATGGACGAGGAGGACGCCGATCAGGTGCGTCGACTTCTCAGCTACGAAGAGGGCACTGCCGGCGCGTTGATGACGCCGGACATCATCATCCTCGGGCCGACGTCGACGGTTGCCGAAGCACTGGCCGAGCTCCGCAACCCCGATTGGCTCGTCTCGATCGCGGCACAGGTCTTCGTCGTCCAGCCGCCCTACAAGACGCCGACCGGCACGTACGTCGGCGTCGTCCACTTCCAGCGGCTGCTCCGCGAGCCGCCGAGCATGGAGCTCGGTCGTTGCATCGAAGAGGAACCGACGATCAGTCCGGACATGTCGGAGCGCGAGGTCGCAGAGCGGTTGGCGAGTTACAACATGCTGGCGGTCGGTGTCTGCGACGACGCCGGCCGGCTGCTCGGCGCGATCACCGTCGACGACGTCCTCGACAGGACCTTGCCGACCGGATGGCGCCAGCGCAGGCGGGTGAGCACAGGGGCGGTCCCCCGGTGAAGCGCCGAGAAGACCTCACCACGCCTCGCCAGCGCCGCCGGCTCGGCGTGCACTACGACCCCGAGGCGTTCGGCCAGTTCAGCGAGACGATCGCGCGCACGTTGGGCACCGCTCGATTCCTCGTGTTCCAGAGCGTGTTCATCGCGTTGTGGATCGTGCTCAACAAGATCAACGCCTTCGACGGTCCGCAGCTGCAGCTGCTGACGTTGCTGCTCTCGTTGCAGGCCGCATACGCCGCGCCGCTGATCCTCCTCGCACAGAACCGCCAGGAGCAACGCGATCGGATACAGACCGAGCTCGATCGGCGCGTCGCCGAACGAACGCAGGTCGACACGGAGTTCCTGGCTCGTGAACTTGCCGGGGTCCGGCTCGGGCTGTCCGACGTGGCGAGCTCGAGCGAGCTCGATGACCACCTCGAGCGGATCAGTCGCGCCATCGAGCGGCTCGCGGATCGCCTCGAGACCCTCGAAGTGAGGGCGGCCAAGGCCGACGACTGAGGTCAGACGCGCGCCGGCGACGACTTGGCCGCGGCCAGCGCGACGAGCTCGACGGTCGCTGCGGCGAACTCCTTCGGGTGCTCCCACGCGCTCAGGTGATCGCCGGCGAGCTCGCGCACTTCGGCGCCGACAGCGTCCGCGAGGGCGCGTTGGTTGCGCGGCCGCACGAGCCGGTCGCGTGTCGTGATCAACGACGCCGCGGGCTTGTGCAGGTCCGCCGCCCATGTACGCGAGTCGTACCGGCTGAGTGCCTGTCCGGCCTGCACGATGCTCTGCGGATCGTTGCGCCGCATCTCGCCGCTGAGCCACGGCACATACGCCTCGAGCGGGTGACCTTTGCCGAGCAGGCGGCGGATGCCGTGACTCAGCCAGCGTTGATAGGCCACCGATCGCAGTAGCGGCCCGATGATGCGCACCGTCTTCCATCGAACACGATCCAGGAAGGACGCGGACCACTCCAGCGCCGTGGCCTCCAGCACCATCGCACGGACGAGGTGTGGGTAGCGGCGCGTCAACAGCATCGCAACGGGTCCGCCCATCGAGTACCCGACCGCAATCACCGGCGCGACACCGAGCGCCTCGAGCAACGCTGCAGCGTCGTCGGCAACATCTTCGAGCTCGAACCGCTTTTGCAAGCGCAACCCGCGCCCGTGGCCGCGATAGTCGAACGTGATGAACGAGCAGTGCGCAGCGAGTGCTTCGTAGGCGGTGAAGAACTGCAGATCCCCGCTCGCAGTCCAACCGTGCAACAGGAATGCAATCGGCGCGTCGGCGTCGGCGTGACGATGGAACCGGTAGAACAGTTCGCCTCGACCGGGAACCACAACGGTGTGGCCCTCAGGGAGCCACGGGATCACAGAGTCGGTCGGCGCGTTGCTCACGACCGCACAAGGTATCGGGGGATGGTTGCTACCACGTCGACGACCGGGCGACTCCGGTGAACTCCTGCAACGTCACGCCGAGGTCGACGACGCGGCGCAAGAGTGACGGCGCATCGAGAGTGTGCCCGCCGACGAGATGCAATCCCGGCTCGACGGATGTGTCGAGGCACGTTTCCACGCACGCCGTCGTCACCGCAGCTGCGACCGCACCAGTCGGGCCCGATGCGCCGGCGATCACGGTGACCCGGGCACCATCGGCCGCGGCGCCGCGCACTTCGACTCGAACGGCACCGATGTCGCCCGCCGCGTGGGGCGGCGTCAACATCGGGAGGCGGGCCGTCAGCCGGTCGCGTCTGGTTCCCGAAACGCGCGCGCTGATTCGCGACGCCTCGGGGAACATGCGCTGGATCAGGAACGGGTCCGGGAGCGCGGCGCGATAGCAGTCGCGGGCGCCGATCGGCTCCGGAAACCAGTTCAGCTCGCGACCACTGCCACCCGGCCGCTCGATCCACACGCCGTCGTGCCAACCGATCGCCGTATCACCAAGTGCATCGTGGTGCTGCGCGGCGCACGCCGGTCCGGCCGTTCCGTGTGTCGCGACGTGAATCTCCTCGGCGACGTCGAGCTGCCGCCAGAGATGATCGATGAGCAGGCCGGTGAGACCCGGGCTCATCGCCGCGCCGATGATCAGCGCAGCGCCGCCGCGACGGGCGCGCTCGTGAAGATCGACGAGGAGCCTGACGTCGTCGATGTCCGCGGACATCGATACGACCGACACGCCGGCAGCGAGGTACTCGGCGGCGAGCGCCGCATGTGGGTGCGGTTGGCACATCGCGACCACATCGGTGACCGCGAGGTCGGCGGCATGCCCGACGCGCACAGCGCCACGCGGCACGCTCGCGACGGCCGGATCGAAGATCGCGACCTTCGTGCCGCGCTCCAGCAGATGCGCCGCAGTCCGTCGGCCGGTCACGCCGCATCCGACGAGGCCGACGATCGGCGCCGCGCGGTCTGTCATGACGGAGGCAGTTTGAGCTCCCGCCAACCGCCCTCCTGCGGGGGAACGCCGCCCTTGCCGCGAACACGCAGCAGACCGGCGATCGCACCGGCAAGGGAGAGGGCCACGAAGGCTCGACGCAGTGCTTTCACCGTGGGGCTAGCTGGAATCGAACCAGCGACCTTCACATTATCAGTGTGACGCTCTAACCAACTGAGCTATAGCCCCGTCTATGACGGAGTCGTCAGGCTACCGGTGCGCCCGCATCCGACTCAACCGGCAATCGCTTCGTCAGGCGAGTCCGGCGCATCGATCGGCTGCTCATCCTCGTCGGCGGCCGTGTCGGTGACCGATTGCGTTACCACCTGTTGGGGCGCGGTGACGACAACGGCTCGCTCGGTGCCACGCTCGGCGCGGGTCCGCACTTCCTCTTCGAGAACGCTCAGCCGTACACCGCCGACGAGGTCGGTGATGAGGTTGAACATGGTGGCGAGGAGGACGGCCAAACCTGTCAGTCCGACGGCGACGAACAGGCCGGCGATCCAGGCGTTGTGGAAGATCTGACCACCGTTGAACTTGAACGACTCCCAACCGAACCCTTCGAAGAACTTCTCGACGTTGTCGACCGTTCCCGTCGCGTAGGCGACTTGCCACAGCAGCACACCGGCAACCATCGCGACGGCGTAGAAGAACACGTTGAACACGAGCGCGACCTTGAAGACGCTCCACGTGTCGACATGGCGTACGACCCGGGTGACTCGGCGAACGCGCGGCTTTGGAGCCCGGCGGAAGTGAACCGGTCGAAGCAGCGGACGCTTGTCGAGGACCGGACCGATCTTGGTGACATCGTCGATCGTCGCGGCCTCGTCGTAGAGGATCGGTCCCGGCATCGACATCGGAACCGTCGGAGGATCGATGGGCGCATCCTCGGTTGGTACGAGGGTGGTCGGCGCAAGTGCCGACGGCGTGACCGCCACCTCCGGTTCGGTGACGAGACCGTCCGGCGGGTCGAGGGGCGCCGGCGCCAGCGGTGTTGCGACGGAGAACTCGATGGGCCCATCAACGCCTGCGGTCTCACGGTGCTTCGCTGTTCGTGGGGTGAGCATCCCTGGCCTGCGCCAGATCGTCTTGCCGGCACGGGGAACTCCGCCAGCTCCGTTCGAATCCTCGGTGCGCGGGTCCACGGGGCCAGTCCGCGGCACCGTTCCGTTGGTCTTGGCAGCGCCGCCCTTCGTCGGCGGTGGCTGGACGCCGCCGCCACCCGCTCGCGAACCACCACGGTTCGAGGCTTGGGGCACGCCGCTGTCCACGAACGCAGTGTAGGCGTCGCGGCGAGTGACCGGAGGCTCACCCTGGCGACACATCGGGACAGTTCTGTCGGCTACGGACCATCCGTGGCTTGCGCCGTCGCCCGTTCCCCGCCCACCGTGACCACGACGGTCACTGCGTCGCCGACCTCCCGATAGCTCACCAGCACTGCGCCGTTGTCGGTCGCGATCCGGGCAGCAGCGCCTTGCCCACCGGTCGTCGCTGCCAGGACCGCAGCGTCGGCGGCCGTCTGCGCTCGACCGCGGTTGACGACCCGGACGCTGAAATCACCGACCCCGACCACTGCCAAGGCGGCCATCACGACGACCACAAGAAGGAGCATCACAGCCTGACCGCGATCGTCGCCCATCGACTGGGTTCTATCGGGTCAGACCGCGGTTACTCCTCGTTGGCGATGATCAGCGCAACCGACGCCACTGACTGACCCTCGTCGACGTTCATCACACGCACACCGGTGGCGTCGCGGCCCTGCGACGAGATGTCGCGGACACCCATTCGAATCGTGACACCGTTGCTCGCGACCGCGACGATCTCGTCGTCGAGTCCGACCATGAACGCTGCCACGACTTGACCCTTCTTGCCGGTGAGGCGAATACCGATGACCCCTTGGCCACCGCGGCCTTGCACGTTGAACTTGTCGAGCTGGGTCCGTTTCCCGTAGCCCGCCGATGTGATCATCAAGATCGCCGTGTCGTCACGAGCAACATCGACCGAGACGACTTCGTCGCCGGGTTTCATCTTCATGCCGCGCACACCGGACGCAGCCCGCCCCATCGGGCGCACTTCGTCCTCGTTGAACCGGATGGTCGAGCCCTTCCGGCTGACCATGAAGATGTCGTCGTTTCCTGACGTCTCGATCACGCGCACCAACTCGTCGCCGTCGCGCAGGTTGAGCGCGATCAACCCATCGCGACGACCGTTGTCGTACTCGTGGAACGAGGTCTTCTTGACGACACCGTGGCGTGTGGCGAAGAACAGGTTGCGTTCTCCGGCGAAGTCGCGTGTGTCGATGATCGCCTGGATGTTCTCGCCGGCTTGCAGCGGCAACAGATTGACGATCGGCATTCCCTTCGCGGTGCGCTCGCGCTCGGGGATGTCGAGGGCGCGAAGCCGGTAGACACGACCACGGTTGCTGAAGAACAACAGGAAGGCATGGGCCGTCGTGAAGATCACGTGGTGGACGATGTCGTCCGTCTTCAACTTCGCGCCGCTGACCCCGCGACCGCCGCGCCCCTGCGTCTTGAAGCTGTCGGCAGCAACCGCCTTGACGTATTGCGCCTCCGTCATGACGATCACGAGCTCCTTGTCCTCGACGAGGTCGAGGTCGGTCATCTCGCCGTCGTCGAGACCGATCTGACAGACCCGAGGCGTGGCGAACTCTTCCTTGATCGCCGTCATCTCCGAACGAATCACTTCGTTCAGGACTGCTGGATCGGCGAGGATCGACTCGAGCTCGACGATGCGAGCCCTGACGTCGATGATCTCCTGTTCGATGTCGATGCGGCTGAGTCGCGTCAGCTGACCGAGGCGCATCTCGAGGATGTCCTGTGCCTGTGTCTCACTGAACTCGAACGGGGCGGCCATCAAGCCGGCCTTCGCCGCCGCCGGGTTCTCGCTGGCGCGGATGAGCGCAATGATCTGATCGATCACATCGAGAGCCTTCAACCGGCCTTCGAGGATGTGCTCGCGTTCGCGAGCCCGCTTCAGGCGGAACTCCGAACGCCGTGTGATGACGTCGACCTGGTGGCGCAGGTACCCCTGCAACGCCGTGACGAGGTTCAACGTGCGCGGCACACCGTCGACAAGAGCGACCATGTTGACGCCGAAGCTCGTCTGCAACTGAGTCAACTTGTACAGGTTGTTGAGCACCACGTTCGCGTTCGCGTCGCGCTTCAGCGTGACGACGAGGCTCGTCTTTCCGCCGGCGGAGCCGTCGTTGACATCGGCGATCCCATCGAGGTCGCCGGCGTCGACGAGCTCTTGGATGCGGCCCGCGATCGCCGAGCAACTGGTCTGGTACGGCAGTTCGGTGACCACGATCTGCATCTGGCCGCGCTTGCCCTCTTCGATTGCTGCCTTGGCGCGCATCTTGATGCTGCCGCGACCGGTGCGATATGCGTCCATGATCCCGGCGCGTCCGAGGATGCTGCCACCGGTCGGGAAGTCGGGTCCCTTGATGAACTGCATGAGATCGTCGGCGTTCGCCTCTGGGTGGGCGAGGAGGTGGATAGCGGCGTCGATGACCTCACCGAGGTTGTGCGGCGGGATGTTGGTGGCCATTCCGACCGCGATGCCCTGGCTGCCGTTGACCAACAGGTTCGGAAAGCGCGACGGGAGCACCTTGGGCTCGTCGCGGCTGCCGTCGTACGTCGGTTGCATGTCGACGGTGTTCTCGTCGATGTCGGACAGCAGTTGCATCGCGAGCGGGTGCAATCGGCACTCCGTGTAGCGAGCGGCAGCCGGCCCGAAATCGGGGGACCCGTAGTTCCCGTGGAAGTCGATGAGTGGGTGCCGCAACGAGAACGGTTGCGCCATCCGCACGAGCGAGTCGTAGATCGCGCTGTCGCCGTGCGGGTGGTAGCGCGCCATCGTGTCGCCGGTGACGCGCGCCGACTTCACGAAGGGACGGTCTGGACGGAAGCCTTGCTCCTCCATGTCCCAGATGATCCGACGGTGCACCGGCTTCAGGCCGTCGCGCACATCGGGCAGGGCCCGCGACATGATGACCGACATCGCGTAGTCGAGGAAGCTGCGCTCCATCTCGTCCTGCAACGCCACCGGCTGCACCGACAAGGACGGATCGTCGTTGATGTCGCCGGCGTCGTCGCCGTTGTTGGGGGGATTCGGTGTGTCACTCATCAGAAATCAAGGTTCCGTACGTCTCGTGCATTGGTCACGATGAAGTTCTTGCGTGACTCGACGTCGTCGCCCATCAGCACGCTCATCATCTCGTCGGCGATCGCCGCTTCTTCGACCTCGACCTGCAACAGCGTGCGGGTCGCGGCATCCATGGTTGTCGGCTTGAGCTCCTCCCAGTCCATCTCACCGAGTCCCTTCAATCGCTGGAACTCCTTCTTGTGATTCGGATGGGCCTCCATCCACACTGCCTTCGCCTGATCGTCCTTGAGGTAGATCTTCTCCTTGCCAACGACGGTGGAGAAGAGCGGAGGCTGGGCGATGTACACATAGCCGGCTTCGACCAGTGGTCGCATCTGGCGGTAGAAGAACGTCAGCAGCAACGTGCGGATGTGGCTGCCGTCGACGTCGGCGTCAGCCAACAGGATCACCTTGTGGTAGCGAGCTTTCGAGGCGTCGAACTCTTCGCCGACACCGCCGCCGATCGCGGTGATCAGGCTCTGCACCTCGTTGTTCTTCAACATCTTGTCGAGCCGGGCCCGCTCGACGTTGAGGATCTTGCCGCGGATGGGCAGCAGTGCTTGCGTGCGCGGGTCGCGCGCGTTCAGCGCTGAGCCACCTGCCGAGTCGCCCTCGACGATGAACAGCTCGCTCTCGTCCGGGTTGCCGCTGCTGCAGTCCTTCAGCTTGTCGGGCATGCCCGCGCCCGTGAGCGCAGTCTTGCGACGGATCGCGTTGCGAGCGTTCTTCGCGGCAAGGCGCGCTTGGGCCGCCGCTTGCGCCTTCTTCACCAAGCGATTCGCTTCGACGGGGTTCTCTTCGAGCCATTCGGCCAATCGCTCGTTGGTCGCCTTCTGGACGAACGATCGCATCGGAACGTTGCCCAACTTGGCCTTGGTCTGCCCCTCGAACTGAGGATCGCGCAGCTTCACCGAGACGATGGCCGTGATGCCCTCACGGATGTCTTCGCCGAGGAGGTTCTCGTCCTTCTCCTTGATGAGGTTCTTGGCTCGCGCGTACTTGTTGACGACGCTGGTGAGCGCAGTCTTGAAACCCTCGACGTGCATCCCACCTTCGATCGTGGAGATGCCGTTCGCGTAGCCGTGGATGCCTTCGTAGTAACCGGTGTTCCACTGGATCGCGATGTCGAGCGTCTGGGCGTCGTCGTCGTCCTCGTCTTCGAAATGGGCGACCTTGGAGAAGAGCGCCTCCTTCGATGCGTTGAGGTGCTTGACGAAGTCGACGATGCCGCCCTTGTACTGGAACGTCTGGTCGAACTCGCGCTCCGGACGTTCATCGCGGAAGATGATCTCGAGACCGCGGTTGAGAAACGCCATGGTCTGCAAACGCTCGAGAACCGTGCGCGCGACGAACTCGGTTCCTTCAGCGAGGAACACGGTGGGATCCGGCCAGAACGAGACGGAGGTTCCGGTCTTGCGATGCAACGGACCACGCGGCGGCGTCTCGCCGACGACCGCGAGCTTGCCCTGCGGCTTGCCACCCTTCGCGTACTCCTGGTGGTACCGCTTGCCGCCCTTGTCGATCTCGATCACCAACCGCTCGCTGAGCGCGTTGACGACGCTGACGCCGACACCGTGAAGACCGCCGGAGACCTTGTAACCGGCGCCGCCGAACTTGCCGCCGGCGTGCAGAACGGTGAGGACGACCTCGGCCGCGCTCTTGCCCTTGTGCGGACCTGATGGGTACGGATCGACAGGAACACCGCGACCGTTGTCGTCGACGCGGCAGCCGCCATCGGCGAGCAACGTGACGGCGATGCGCGTGCAGAAGCCCGCCATCGCCTCGTCGACGGCGTTGTCAACGACCTCCCAGATCAGGTGGTGGAGACCGGCGAGACCGGTGGACCCGATGTACATTCCCGGCCGTTTTCTGACGGGGTCGAGGCCTTCCAAAACCTGGATGTCTTTTGCCGCGTAATCGGCGCTTGGCTTGTTGGTGTCAGACGACACGCGCACCTCAATCTATCGGCAGGAAAAGCACGCTTGACCTGCAGTTATGTTGGCGACTGACGAGGTGGCTTCCTGCGCAACAGCGGCCGTCGCAATCGCTCTTCATCCTATCGGAAAGGTGTCCCACAAAGGCGGCAATCGCGCACGTCAGAACCGCCGAACGCGCGCCTCGATCGTATCGATCACGACGCCCGCGACTTCGAGCAGACGTTCCCTCATCGTCGTCTCCAGGAACCGCAGTTGAGTGGCCCACGCCGGGTCGTCGACTTCGACGATGAGCTTCGAACCATCGAGCTTCACGGGCGTCACGTGTTGCGCGACCGCGTGTCCGACAGCTTCATCCCAACGACCGAAAACACCGCCCATCTGACTCGCCGTCTGCGGTGCAGCGATCGAATCCGCGCTGTCGTTGCGCAACGAGCGAACGACACCGTTGAGACTCTCGCTGATCGGCACCGGGTCACGACTCACGACAGCACCATGCCGGCTTCGATCCGCACGACGGCATCGGCGTGTGCTGCGTCGGGGAGCACGCCCGCGGTCGTCAGGATCACTTGGCCGGATGGGAGATGGCGCAGCAGCGCCTCGCACCGACCGGGGTCGAGCTCGCTCATCACGTCGTCGAGCACAAGGACGGGAGCGCTCCCCGACGTATCCGTCACCAGACGATGTGCGCCAAGTCGCATCGCAAGTGCCAACGTGCGTTGCTCGCCCTGCGATGCGTGCGTACGCGCCGGCATGCCGTTGACGAACAACTCGACATCGTCGCGATGAGGGCCGACGCCGGACACGCCGCGGCGGACATCATCGGCGCGCGCTTCGGCCAGCGCCGTGGCGAGACCGCGCTTGCGCCACAGCGGTTCGTACCTCAGCTCGACGCTGGTCGCTCGGTCCGCAAGGTGCTCGTACGCCTCACCCACGAGCGGCGACAACCGAGCGACGAGCACCGCTCGCGCGTACCCGAACTTGTCCCCGATGTCGGCCATCTTCGAATCCCACACGTCGAGCGTCAGCGCGGCCTCGTCGTCGAGGCGGCCGCCGAGCTGCTTCAGCAGCATGTTGCGTTGCTTCACGATGCGATCCATCTCGAGGCGCAGCGCGTCGTACTTCAACGCGAGCGCGACGAGCACGTCGTCGAGGAAACGGCGCCGGCCGGCCGGGCCTTCTTTCACGACAGCGAGATCGTCAGGCGAGAACACCGTGACGCGCATGACACCGAGGAGGTCACGCGCACGGCCGAGCTTCTGACGGTTCACGAGCACCCGGTTGCGCCCGTTGCGCGTCAACTCGAGCTCGATCGAAACCTCGCGTCCGTCATCGCCGACGACCGTTGCGCGCACCACCGAACTTTCTGCGCCGACGCGGATGAGCGCATCGACGGGCGCGCCGCGAAAGCTCTCGAGCGTCGCCAAGTACGCCATCGCTTCGGCCAGGTTCGTCTTGCCTTGACCGTTCAACCCGACGACCGCGGTCGTGCCTGGTTCGAAATCGAACGTGGCGTTGGCATAGTTCCGAAAATCGACGAGCTCGAGCCGCGTGACGATCATGATGCGCCGTACGACGACAGCGGCGAGCGGACGCCGGCGCGGACCATCGCCTACGGCACGCGGACGGGCATCAGCAGGTACAAGTAGTCGTCGTTGCCGACGCCGCGTACCACCGCAGGCTTCAATGCATCGAGGGTCGACAGTGTGATCGAGTCCGACGAACAGGCCTCGACGCCGGATGCGAAGTATTCGGGATTGAACGCGACCGTCAGCTCCGTGCCTTCGTACGTGGCGTCGAGCTCTTCCGACGCGTTGCCGACGTCTTGGGTGATCGCGGTGAGCCGCAGCGTGTCGCCGCCCATCTGCAGCCGCACCGGGGTCGCGTCCTTGGCGAGGATCTTGACGCGACGGATCGCCTCGAGCAGCGGCTCGCGTTCCACCGTGAGCGTGTTGGGATGACTCGCCGGGATGAGCTGCCGGTAGTTCGGGAACTCGCCTTCGATGAGCCGGGTCGTGAGCCGAGTGTCGCCGACTTCGAACGTCGCATCGCGATCACCGAGCCGCATCGTCAAGTCGTCGCCGCCACCGACCAGGCGTTGCAGCTCGTTGAGCGCGCGGCCGGGCACGAGAACCTTCTGATCCGCACCGAGCACCTGATGATCGGCGAGGTCACGAACAGCCAGCCGGTACGAGTCCGTCGCGACCATCCGGAGGCCACCGTTCTCGGCCGTCAGCAGCACCCCCGTCAGAATCGGGCGAGCTTCGTCCGTGCTCGCGGCGCGGACCACCTGACGCAGTGCCTCGCCGACGGCAGCAGCCGGCAGCGTGACCGATGAGGTCGTCGGTGCCGCGAGCTTCGGGTAGTCGTCGAACGAGAGCGGCCGGACACTGAACTGCGACCGACCGCCGCTGATGTTGACCTCGTCGCCATCCACGATGACCTCGACCTTGCCGGCGCCGAGCGACCGCACGATGTCGGCAGCGAGCCGAGCCGGCAGCACCACGCCGCCATCGCCATCGCCGCCGACTGCGAGGGTCAGTTGGATCGTCAGATCGAGATCGGTGCCGGTGATGCTCAACCGGTCGCCGACGAGCTCGAGGCGCAGCCCCGACAACACCGGGAGTGCCCCGGTTCGGCCTGTAGCAGCTCGTCCTGCGGTGGAGAGCGCTTCGGCGAGGGACTCGCGTTCGCAACGGAACTTCACAGGGAGGCCTTTCTCACAATGAGGTGATGTATAAAGGTAATAGCAGTAATAAGGGCTGTGGACTGTGCATAAGTGCCCGATCGGCCAGCGTATGGCCCCGAACTGCGTCCCCACCGGTATCCACCGCCGTGCACAGCCAGGAAATGACAGCTGTGTGCTTCGGTGGACAGTGTTGGTGTTGTCCCCGTATCGGGGACGGTCGTCCACATGACGTGCACAGCTACGCCTTCTTCAGTCGCTGGACGAGATCGGTGACTTGGTCGTAGATCTGCTTGCGCTCCTTCATGAGACGTTGGATCTTGTCGACCGCGTGGATCACCGTCGTGTGATCGCGTCCGCCGAACAACCGGGCGATCGCTGGATAGCTGAGGTCGGTGAGCTCGCGGAA